>JADFFP010000062.1 GCA_022568115.1 Pseudomonadota bacterium
CCCTCGGCCCTGAGATTGATGTCCCGGCGCCCGGTCTGGATGTGATGAGCCTGCGCGCCCGCAGAACCGATTTCCTGCGCCATATCAGAAACGTCGAATACGAAGAGGGCTCGGCTTACGTCGGCGAAGATAAACGCTACTACCGCTCGTCCGGGACCTCGTTCTCGGCGCCGATCGTCAGTGGCATCGCCTCACTGATTTTCTCCATGAACCCGGACCTGACCAACGTCGAGGTCAAGCGCATGATCCTGAACTCGGCCCGCGATGTCGAGCTTCCGGGCCGCGACCAGTTCACCGGCCATGGCGTAGTGGATGCGGTTGCCGCGCTTCGCGCCGATCCGGCGTTTGAAATTGTGGCGGATATTACCGCTGTTTCCGCGGTCCAGGATGCCGCCGGCCAGATTTCGGTCGATGTCCGGGGTACCGCGTCCGCCAATGACTTTGATTATGCAGAGGTTTCAATTGGCATCGGCGAGGCCCCCTCGGAGTGGAAACAGGTGGGCGAGCGCATCAACGCCCCGGTGTTCGGCGCCGGGTTGGTGCAAATCCCGGCTGATGAATTCCGCGCCGCCCCGGTGTGGACTGTTCGCGTAATTGTGATCCATAAAAACGGGCAAATGAGGGAGGAATGGTTTACACTGCGGCTGGGATAACTTAGTCTCGGCAGACACAGCAATACAGGAGGATATAATGAAACACGCCGTTTGTTTGATTTTCCTGGTTCTTTTTTCTTTTACCCCCGCATCTTCCATGGCCCAGGGCAATGTTTCACTTTTTGAAAACCGAAGCAGCAATGAGGTTGAACCCATCAACATGGCCAAAATTACAAAAATTTTCCCCCAGATTATGCATTATGGGTATGCCGGCAAAGTGCTGGTCACGTTTGATATCGATCTTTCCGGAGTTCCCCACAACACCCGGATACTGGAGGCGACCCGCAAGGTTATTTTCGACGGGGCGGCGGAAAAATTGGTGAACAAGTTCAGGTTTGAACCGGGCCATGCCCGGCAAGCTGTTCCCTATGAGATCACCTTTTGCCTGAAGGGCGACCGGATCACCCCGGTCTTGTGTGATATCCAGTTCGAGCGCATCGGCGGCCCGGCCGATCCCAAGGTGACGGTTTATTCCATCCCCTATTATAATACCTATGCCGTTAGGAAAGCGATTTGCGGAAATGTTGTGGTTCGTTTTAATGTTGATAAAGCCGGGTTGGTACAAAAGGAAAGAATAGTTTCGTCCTCCCGCCCGGGGCAGTTTGAGATTAGCCTCAAGCGCTCGCTGGTTCGTTTCAGGTTTGAAAAGGGCAACCCGCAAAAAGGGATCGAATACAAGGTCAGCTTCAGCTTGCCAGGGAGGTGCAAAGCGCCGTAAAAGTAGCTTTAAATTTTCTGCTGGAGGATCATATGCGCAAATGTATGAAACGCTATGCAATACATTTTTCGGTTTTTGCATTATTGGCTCTGTTTTTACCCCTGGCATCCCAGGCCCAGACGGGAGACGAGACCCTTGATCAGCACCTGACAGACCTGCAGGGAACCCCACCGAAAAGTCTTTCAGAGAAGGTATTGCAGGAAACCATCATCCAGATGGTGCAAAACATGCCCGCCCCACCGGCAACCCCGAGTGAAGCCCGGCGTTTTTTAATCCGCGGGGAAACCGCCCTTGAAATGATCCCGGGAAAAGAGGGGTTCAGAAGGGCTGCTGTGGAATTTCGTGAGGCTACCCGGGCGGCCCCCTGGCTGGCCGAAGCCCATTTCAAGCTGGGTCAGGCGGAAGAAAAAGCAGGTGATCCTGCCGCGGCCATTTCTTCCTACCAGCTTTACCTGAGAGCCGCTCCCGGGGCGCCGGACGCAATGGATCTTGAGGCTAAAATTTTCAAGCTTGAATATCAGCTTGAGATCGGCGTCAGCATGTCTGTAACCCCGCCCAAAGTTGCCAGTCCGCCCCCTGCCCCGGAAATTTCGGGACGAGAGCTACTGTTCTATATTCGGCCCCCTTCAACCCCTGAGCCGAAGAACATTAAAAGCATCGCCAGCGATTTTCGCTATCTGGCGAAATACACGCACGCAGGCAAGGCGCTGGTGGAGTTTGATATTGATGAAAAAGGGAAAACAGCGAATTTCAGAATTATCAAAACCAGCCGCCAGGATATTTATGAAGGTATCATCAGCAAGGTGGTCCGGAAGTTTCGATTTCCCTCCAATGCACCGCAAATGAGGGTTCGCTATGATTTGACCCTTTGCTTGAAAAGCGACCGGATTTCCCCGATTTTGTGCGACATCAATTTTGAGAACGTCAATGATGGCACCGGCGGTTCCCCCGCTCTTGTGGCCTATGTGATCCCCTTATATACCCAGAACGCGGCAAATAAGGGCATTTGCGGGAACGTGGTAATGCGTTTTGATGTCGATAGCAACGGCGTGGTCCAAAACCAGGAAGTTGTCTCAGCGTCCCGCTCCGGACAGTTCGAGATTAATATCAAGAGCGCCCTCGCCAACTTTAAATTTGCAAAGGGCAAGCCGGCCCAGGGGATCGAATACAAAATCAGCTTTAGCTTGCCGGGGAGGTGTGAATCACCGTAGGTTGTATTGCTAGTTAACAGAGGAAGGTAAAATAAAAAAGGCGCCAGGCGCGGTGCCTTTTTTTGTCTGAAAGCTGGAATTATTTTTGATACAGCAGTGATAAAACCACCCCGGCGCCGACATAGCCAATTCCATCGCTTATGATTGCAACGAAAGTTGGGGCTAGCCCCCAGGGCTGGATCGCATAAAACAAAAGGTAGAGGCCGGCGATAAACCAGGTAATGAGCAAACCAAAGCGCACCCCCTCGCCAATTCCCTTGGCTTCATAATTCCGGGTAAAGATATAGCCGAGCGCGAAGCCCTGAACGAGCATTGAAACAACAATGGCCCACATAATTTCTTCACCTTCCACGCGCATAAGGCCGGGGGCTGTATTGGCGACCCAGTAATCCATCAGGACAATTGCATTGGCGACGAAACCATAGAAATATAGCCATACGGCCGCCCCCAGCGAGGCGATAACGTATTTATTGATGTTCATGATAGTCCCCCTTATCGGTTAAAGTTTAATCAGGCAATTCGGCCCGGCCCAGGGTATTGGCATCGGTGCCGAACCAGATGCTGTTGGTGGGCGGGTGATAGATCATGTGGCGCACCGCCCCGCCGCCGCTTTCAATCTCCGTGATGGAGAAGAAACTCTCATTTTCAGGATCAAAGCCGATGAACCGGTTGGGCTCAGGCCCAACCTCGACAAACCAGATGCGGTCTTTGGCGTCCACCGCCATGCCGTAGGGTTTGGCGCCATTGCCTGAGGGCATCGGCCATTCTTTG
Source organism: Pseudomonadota bacterium (assembly GCA_022568115.1). Classification (GTDB taxonomy): domain Bacteria; phylum Pseudomonadota; class Alphaproteobacteria; order Sphingomonadales; family SMXR01; genus SMXR01. The sequence continues at coordinate 3,354 of JADFFP010000062.1, forward strand.
AAATCCCCATCGTCCGGGTCATAACGGCCGAGATACCCCCCCGCATAATCCACATACCAGATCATGCCGTCCGAGGTGGCCTCGATGCGGCGCGGCCGGGCGCCATCCCGCGGCAGTTCAATCTCACTCAAGACCAGGGTTTCCAGGTCAATGGTGGCGATTTTATTGGTTCCGAACAGGGCAATCCAGGGAATGCCGTCCTGATCAACGGTAATGCCATAGGGCCGGGCGCCAAGGGTCGGGACCGGGAAAATTCTCAAGGTAAGACTGGTTTTATCCAACAGCCCGATCGAGTTCGCCCCTTGGGCGGTGAACCAGATATTGCCTTTTCCGTCCTCGATCAGGGTGTGAGGGTCAAAGGCGTCCGCCGGCATTTGGATGGTGGTCAGGCCGCCGTCGGGGGTAAACCGCCCGATCCAGCCCATAACGTTGCCGGCGTACCAGGCGGCGCCTTCATCATCGACAATAATATTGTGGGGGCCGGAACCTTCCGCCAGCTGGATTTGGGTAAATTCCTCCAGCGCCGGGTTAAAATAGGCCAGATAACCGTCCCTTTGGCCGACAAACCAGATTTTATCGGGGCCCTCGACAAACGGATCGCGGGGGCGCGAGGCTTCCCACGGCACCAGCCATTCGGTCAGAGTGACCTCGCTGCGGGCCTCTTCCCGGGGCGCTTCCCCGGAACAGCCTGCCAGCAGGGCCAGTGGCGCAAGGACAATCAAAAGCCGTTTCAATATCATCTTTAACTCCCTGGATTTGCTTTTCGGACAAGCAAGGTTAAAATGGTACGCCCGAGGCAAAGATGTGTAAAGGGGAACAACAACAGGACCGGCAATGGCAATTTTTCCGACACTGACCGGGGCAAGGCCCAAAATCATTGCCCATCGCGGGGCTTCGGGTTACATGCCCGAACATACCCTTGAGGGGTATGCATTGGCGATCGATTTGGGCGCCGATTATATCGAGCCCGACCTGGTATTTACCAGCGACGGGCGGCTGGTAGTCCGTCATGACGTTTATCTTTCCGCTTCCACCAATATCTCGAAAATCCCTTCATTTCAGAAGCGCAAGCGCCATTCCAAAAGGTTCGGCATCAGCGACTGGTTTGTTGGTGACTTTACCTATAAGGAAATCAAGACCCTGAAAGCCCGCCAGGCGTTTCCCGGGCGCTCAAAGGATTACGACGACAAATTTTCGATTCCGGCGTTTGCGGATGTGCTGCGGCTGGCGCATGAAAAATCAAAGCAAAAGGGCCGCCCGGTCGGGGTCTATCTGGAAACCAAAAAGCCGGCTTATTACCGGAAACGCGGCCTTGATTTTGCTCCCGTGATTTTAAATGCCTTAAAAGACTTTAACCTTGAACGGGCCGTGGACCAAGTTGTGATCCAGTCGTTTGATCCCCGGATCCTGATGCGTTTGTCAAAGATGACTGAACTGCCGCTGGTATTATTGCTGAAAGAGAATTTCAAATGGCCCGTCCTGATGCCGCTGATTGCCAGGTTTGCCGCCGGCATCGGGCCCGCCAAGAAGCTTCTGGTGAGGGAGGGGAAGACCACCGGTTTGCTTGAACGGGCCCACCAGGCGGGGCTTCAGGTCCACCCCTATACTTTCCGCAATGACGCGGTGGGTGAGGGTTTCAAGGATATTGAGGCGGAGTTGGCGTTTTATTTCAAGCTCGGAGCCGATGCGCTTTTCACGGATTTTACCGACACCGCGGTCGCGGTTCGCAAGTCTCTAGGCTAAGCTGAGGCGATCACCGGCTGGCCCTCGAGGTAAAGCGCTTCCAAAAGATTTCCGCCCAGCCAATAGCAAAGCGCCGCCGGGTTATCGGTATCCCACAGCACGACCGAGGCGCTTTTGCCGACCTCCAGGCTGCCCAGCTCTTGATCCAGGCCCAGCGCTTTTGCGGCATTAAGGGTCACCCCGGTCAGCGCCTCATCGGGGGTCAGGCCAAACAGCGTACAGGCCATGTTCATCATCAGGCGCAGCGACAGGGCCGGCGATGTGCCGGGGTTGCAGTCGGTCGCCACCGCGATTGGAACCTTCAGTTTGCGGAACATCTCAATCGGCGGCCTTTGGGTCTCGCCCAGGAAATAAAATGCCCCGGGCAGCAGCACCGCCACCGTCCCGGCCCCCGCCATCGCCTTGATGCCCGCCTGATTGGCGTATTCCAGGTGATCGGCGCTGAGCGCCCCGAATTTCGCCGCGGTCGCTGCGCCGTTGGTGTCTGATAATTGGTCGGCGTGGAGTTTGACCGGCAAGCCATGCTTTTTTGCCGCCTCAAACAGGCGTGAAACGTCCTCTGCTGAAAAGGCAATTCCCTCTTGGTAGGCATCGACCGCATCGGCCAGATTGTCTTTGGTGATTGCGGGCAGCAAATCATTGATCAGAAGATCGAGATAACCTGATGAATTGCCCTTGAATTCGGGGGGCAGGGCATGGGCGCCAAGAAAGGTCTTCGAGACCCGGACCGGGAGCCCAATTCCGACTTGAGCAGAAGCCCGCAAGCATTTGATTTCATTATCAAAATCCAGTCCGTATCCGGATTTGATTTCAATCACGCCAACCCCCTCCGCCATCAGCGTTTTTGCCCGCTCCATAGCCAGATATGTCAGCTCACCCAACTCTGCCTCACGGGTCGCTTTTACGGTCGATAAAATGCCGCCTTCGACCTTGGCGATGTCTTCGTAGCTGGCCCCCTTGAGGCGTACGCTCCATTCGCCCGCGCGCTCCCCGGCGAACACCAGATGGGTATGGCAGTCGATCAGCGCCGGGGTCAAAAGCCGCCCGGCGCAATCGAGTACGGTTTTGGCTTCGGATTTATCGTCCAAATCCTTCATCCGGCCGAGCCAGCCAATCTTGCCACCCTTAATGACCAGCGCCCCGTCCCTGATCAACGCGCCTGAGACGGTTGCAATGGTGGCGTTTATGAATAACGTATCGGGCATAATTCGAGTCTTACAGCCTTGAGAATTTGATGTATACCTGTCTCATGTCAAAAAATGGCGGACAATGGCATTTCAAGAAAATCCTGCTGAGGGGCGGCTGGGCGGAGAATGTCACGGTTAAAGTCGGCGCTGGCGGCCTGATTTCAGGGCTTCACAGGGATTCAAAGGGGGGTGGCGAGAAAATTTCGGGGATTGCCATTCCGGCGATGCTGAACGCCCATTCCCATGCCTTCCAGCGCGCTTTTGCCGGCCTGACCGAGAAACGGGGGAAAGAGGGGGATGATTTCTGGGCCTGGCGCCAGGTCATGTACCAGGCTTTGAAGGCGATCGGCCCTGACGAGTTGGAGGCGATAGCAGCCCAGGTCTATGTCGAGATGCTGAAATCCGGCTATGCCGGGGTCGCTGAATTTCATTACCTCCACCACCAGGCCGATGGAACGCCCTATGATAACAAGGCTGAAATGTCTGAGGCGATCATCCGCGCCGCCGGGACCGCGGGAATAGACCTGACGCTCCTTCCGGTCCTTTACCAGCGCAGTGATTTCGGCGCGGATACGGTGGAACCGGGCCAAAGACCCTTTTTCAACACCCTGGAGGATTTCAGGGAGCTTTTGGCGGGCCTCAAGGGAAAATGCCGCTCAGGCCTCGCCCTCCACAGCTTGCGCGCGGTCCCGGAGGAGGTTCTGGCCGAGGCCGCCGCTTTAACCGAAGGCCCGGTCCACATCCATATTGCCGAGCAACTGAGGGAAGTGGAGGCTTGC
>JADFFP010000063.1 GCA_022568115.1 Pseudomonadota bacterium
TCCCGGCGACCCTGACGGCCCGGGAAGCATCCAGAACGTGCAGTGTCTTGTCCTGGTAAGCCGGGGCAATCTTGAGCGCGGTATGAACCTTTGAGGTGGTCGCCCCGCCGATCAGAAGCGGCTGGGTCATTCCTAATTTGGCCATGTCGTTTGCCACGGTCACCATTTCATCCAGCGAAGGGGTGATCAGACCGGATAATCCAACCAGGTCAACCTTATTTTCGTTTGCGGCTTTAAGGATTTTCCGGGAAGGAACCATGACGCCAAGGTCAATCACTTCATAATTGTTGCACTCCAGAACCACCCCGACAATATTTTTGCCGATATCATGAACGTCGCCCTTGACAGTCGCCAGAAGCACCTTGCCTTTGGTTCTGCTGGCCGCTTTTTCAGCTTCCAGATAAGGGGTCAGGACCCCGACCGCCTGCTTCATAACCCGGGCCGATTTCACCACCTGGGGCAAAAACATCTGGCCCGAGCCGAACAGCTCACCGACCACATCCATCCCGCGCATCAGCGGCCCTTCGATCACCGCCAGCGGCCGTTTCATCTTTTTCAGCGCCAGCAGGGTATCTTTTTCAATGTAGCCCGTGATCCCCTTGATCAGCGCATAAGCGAGACGCTTTTCTACCGGTTTTTTGCGCCAGGCCTCGTCATCGCCGGTGCTGGCCGCCTTGTTGTCCGTGCTGTATTTTTTGGCAATCTCCAGCAGCCGCTCGCCGGCATCCGGGCGGGTATTCAGGATAACATCCTCGACCCGCGCCTTCAGCTCTTTGGGGATTTCGGAATAAACATCCAGCTGGCCGGCGTTGACAATCCCCATGGTCAGGCCGGCGCGGATGGCGTGATAAAGAAACACCGAGTGCATGGCCCGTCTGAGCGGTTCATTGCCGCGGAAGGAAAACGACACATTTGATATCCCGCCGGAGATCTGCACCAGCGGAAAGTCGCGTCTGATATGACGGACCGCCTCAATAAAATCGGCAGCGTAGGAATTGTGCTCCTCGAGACCAGTGGCGACGGCGAAAACATTGGGATCGAAAATAATATCTTCCGGCGGAAAATCCGCCTTTTCGGTCAAAAGACGATACGCCCGGCGGCAAATCTCAAGGCGCTTTTCCAGGGTAGCCGCCTGGCCTTTTTCGTCAAAGCCCATGACCACCGCGGCGGCGCCAAACCGGCGCAGGATTTTGGCCTGCTCCAGGAACGGCGCTTCCCCTTCCTTGAGGCTGATCGAATTGACGATCGCCTTGCCCTGTACACACTTGAGGCCGGCTTCGATCACCTCCCATCTGGAGCTGTCGATCATGATCGGGACTTTTGCCACATCTGGCTCAACGGCGATCAGTTTGAGAAATGTCGTCATCGCTTCCACGCCATCCAGCAGGGCATCATCCATGTTGATGTCGATGATGTTGGCCCCGGCCCGGATCTGCTGTTCGGCAACCTCAATCGCCCCGGTATATTCCTCCTGCTGGATAAGTTTCCGGAAGCGCGCGGAGCCGGCGACGTTGGTGCGTTCGCCGATCAGGACGAAGGATGAGGAAAAAACGTCGCTCATTGGGCCGCCACCGTCAGCGCCTCAAGGCCCGCTAATCTCAGCGCCGGTTGGCATTCCGGAATTTCCCGCGGGGGGAATTTCCCGGCATATTTGGCAATCGCGCGAATATGGTCCGGGGTGGTGCCACAGCAGCCGCCAACGATGTTCAAGAATCCCGACTTGGCCCATTCCGCCAGCTCCGAGGCGGTCATGTCCGGGGTTTCGGTATATTCCCCCAGCTCGTTGGGCAGCCCGGCATTGGGGTAGGCAATGACCATGGTGTCGGCAATCCGCGACAGTTCCGAGACAAAGGGCCGCAAGTCCTGGGCCCCGAAGGCGCAATTCAGGCCCACCACAAAGGGGTTGGCATGGCGGATCGAATACCAGAAGGCCTCGACCGTCTGGCCGGAAAGGGTTCGTCCGGAGAGATCGGTAACCGTTAATGACAGCGCCAGCGGGATAGCTTGCGCCAACTGGGATTTCAATTCTTCCACCGCGACAATCACCGCCTTGGCGTTGAGGGTGTCGAAAATGGTCTCGGCCAGCAGAAAATCGGCGCCCCCTTCCATCAGTCCCCGGGCGGCTTCTTTATAACTGTTTTTCATCTGATCGAAGTCAACCGCCCGGAAAGCCGGGTCGCTGACCTTGGGCGAGACCGAAAGGGTCTTGTTGGTGGGGCCAAGAGCGCCGGCGACAAACCTGGGCCGGTCAGGAGTATGCAGGCTGAATTTGTCCGCCGCTTGGCGGGCCAGCCGGGCTCCTTCAAAATTGATTTTATAGGCAAACTTTTCAGTCCCGTATTCGCTTTGCGAGATTGAGGTGCCGTTAAAGGTGTTGGTCTCAATAATATCGGCCCCGGCTTTGAGATATTCCTCATGGACTTTCCCGATCACCTCAGGTGCGGTCAGGTTCAGGATATCCTGGTTGCCCTTGAGGTCTTTGCCGATAACTTGAAAGTCACCGCCCTGGTAATCCGCCTCGCAAAGTCTCAATCCCTGCAGCACCGTTCCCATGGCGCCATCGAGAATCAGGATGCGCTCCCGGGCCTCGGTCAAAAGCCTCTTTATGCCCTTACCCCTGGTCATTTTTTTCTCTCCCAGGGCGCAGGCCCAGCAAATGACAAATGGCATAGGCCAGCGGCGCCCGGTTGAGGGTGTAAAAATGAAAATCCTGAACCCCCCCGGCGTTCAGGCGCTTGACCATTTCACCGGCAACAGTGGCGGCCACCAGGGGGCGGGTTTCCGGGTGGTCGTCAAGGCCCTCGAACAACTCAGACAGCCAGACCGGCACGGTCGTTCCGCACAGCTTTGCAAATTTTTTCAATTGCTTGACATTGGTCACCGGCAGGATGCCGGGAACAACCGGCACCTCGATTCCATAAGAGCGGACGTGATCCAGGAAGCGGAAATACTGGTCGGTCTCGAAAAAAAACTGGGTAATGGCGCGGGTCGCCCCGGCATCGATTTTGCGCTTCAGGTTGTCCAGATCGGCGGCCAGATTGGGACTGTCGGGGTGGGTTTCAGGATAGCACGCGACCGAGATTTCAAAATCCCCGATCTCACGGATGCCGCTGACCAGGTCGGCGGCGTTGTCATAGCCGCCGGGGTGGGGGGTGTAGGTGTTTGTCCCAGTGGGCGGATCCCCGCGCAAGGCCACGATATGGCGCACACCTTCGTCCCGGTATTCTTTTACGATGGCGTCAACCTGGTCCCGGGTTGCCCCGACACAGGTCAGATGCGCCGCCGGGGTCAGATCTGTTTCCTTCAGGATGCGTTTGATAGTGGCATGGGTACGCTCGCGCGTCGAGCCGCCGGCGCCATAGGTGACTGAAACGAAATTTGGATTAAGAGGCGCCAGTTTCTGGATCGAGGCCCAAAGCGTCTTTTCCATTTTTTCGCTGGCCGGAGGGAAAAATTCGAACGACACCGAAATGTCACCGGGGTTAAGCGAATAAAGCGAGGACTGCAGCCCCCTCAGATAATCCTGGCTCGGGGTCATTTGACGACTTTCAGAGAGTTCCGGCTTTTTTTCGCGGCGCGCTTTTTTTCAAACTGCCAGATGTTGACGGTCAGCTTGCCGCCGGCAAGCGGGATTGTGGAAACCTCTTTTAAGCCAGCCTCTTTGGCATACGCGGCGATTTCCTTTGCTTCAAAGCCGAGCCTCCGGTGGGCGTGCTGCTCGCGCAAGAACTCCATCTCGTGCGAGGCGAAATCGACGATCAGCATGATGCCGCCTTCTTTTAAAACCCGGCCGGCTTCACAAAGCGCGCTTTCCGGGTCATCGGCAAAATGCAGCACCTGATGAAAAATCACCGCGTCCTGGCTGGCATTGCCGACCGGGATCGAATACATATCGCCGAGCCGCACCTGGCAGTTGGTGATGTGCTTTTCGGCCAGCATGGCGCGCGCCACCGAGAGCATTTCACGGGAAAGATCGATGCCCAGGCCGCGTTCGATGTGGGGGGAGAAAATTTCCAGAATACGCCCGGTGCCAGTGCCGATATCCAAAAGGGTGTCGATTTTTTTGCCCTTCAAGGCTTCAAACAGGTGCTGCTCGACATCCTCTTCAGGCACGTAGAGCGAGCGGATGCGGTTCCAGTCGGCGGCGTTGGCGCGGAAATATTCCGCTGCTTGCTTGGCCCGGGCGCCGCGGATCATGCTGAGGCGCTCCAGATCGCGGGTATGGATCGGATCACCCCCGGGGATCAGGTCAACCAGCGTGCGCGCCAGGTAAGAGGCTTCCTCATCTTCGGCCAGCCGGTAGAACGCCCAGGTTCCTTCCTGGAAACGCGACAGCAGCCCGGCTTCGCTCAAAAGTTTCAGGTGACGGCTGACCCTCGGCTGGCTTTGGCCCAAAATCTGGGTGAGCTCGGTGACCGTCAGTTCGCCGTGGCCCAAGAGGCCGATAATACGCAGGCGGGTCGGCTCACCGGCCGCGCGCAATATGCCAAGAAGCTTGTCCAAACCCATCCTCCCCGTGTTCAATTTACAAGGGAACGATATATAAAGATATATTTATATATTGTAAACACCTTGAGAAAACAAAACCAGATTTAATTTATAGATTTCTTGCGGTGAAAACATTTATTATGTAACCCTCAATGACATTAATGAACCGAGGCAGTTTTGAAAAAGTTGGAGAAAACCATGAAAAATATATTATTAGCGATTTTCCTGTTTGGCTTTGGCGTCCTGGCCAGCGAGGTTAGCCATCATTTTATGGGCGACCCAACAATAATAGCGAACAGGGAAGCGTTCCTGACAGTGGGAAAGGGCGACTACCCCAGTGAATATGGGTTTTCCGATTCCGTTTATCTGGTGCTGGATAAAGAAACCAGAAAAGACGACGCCACAATAGTTTTCCGGGACGCGGGAAACGCGCGCGCAGAAATCGGCCTGGTTGAGGATAACGATTTTCATATAAAAACCGTAACCGGAAACTACCCGGATGAAATTTTTGTTGACCGGTTTCTGGTTCGCTCTACCGGGGAAGTTGACTCTCTGGGCAAGATCATGCGTCAATACGCGACTTCCGGGGTTCCAATATTCGCGGTCGGGGATACCGATGGATCAAGCACCGGGTCCGGGGTTGAAATTTCCTACGATCATGCCGCCGGGATTGGCAATATCGTCTCGATATCGCGGGATGTTTCATATCGCCAACTCAATTTTTCCGGCGCCTCTTTTTCCTTTTATGCCGGTGGGGCTGAAATTGGCAGTGATCCGGTTGTCTCAATTACTCCCGGGGGGCTTAGTACCTCAGGCATTGCCGGGGTTGGAACCTACACGGTTGCAACGCTTCCGGCGCCGGTCCCCGGGGGTATGATCTATGTCTCTGACGGGGCCGCGGGCAACCCTGTTCTTAGCTTTTCAGAGGGGACCAACTGGTTTCGAAGCGATACCCTAACCATCGTTTCCGCTAACGAATGAGGGGCAATTAATTAATCAATTTTCAATTTTGTCACCCCGGATCAGGAAGCGGCCGCCAAAGGTCATCGCAACGCCCTGCCCGGTGAATGCAATGTGGTCTTTTTCCACACGACGGCCGAGAATGGCATGAATGTGCAGGTGCGGCTCAGTGGTGTTTCCGGTATTCCCCACCTCGGCCAGTGATTGTCCCCGGCTGACCGTATCCCCGACCTCAACTTTGAGGCTGCCCTCCCTTAAATGCGCCAGCAGGATACTGTGCCCCTGGCAATAAAGGATGATGTGATTGCCAAGCAAATTATCAGGGTCCGTGACCATTGCCCGTTGATCTGTCAGGTGGCCATTGGCTGCGATAACCTCTCCTTGACAAGGGGCAACGATTTCATTTCCAAAAATCTGATAACTCTCAGGCGCGCCGGGAAGCAGGCCTCCGGCCCGAAACCCAAACCCGTTCAACTCGACAATATCCAGCGCATAGCGTTGGGCCTTGACCGGGTAATGATGGTTTACGTTTTTATTGGCGCCGCCGTGGCCAATAAAAAAGGTTCCGCCGGTCAGCGGGAATTCCAGCTCAAGCGCGGGTTCTTCATAATCTCTGGCGTTCAGAAAGGTTGGGATATTTGCCAAAAAAATAGCGGATAAAACAAGGTTAAGCCCGCTGGCAAAATAAATTTTGAAACGTTTATCGGAACCCCACCGGGCAGGCAGTCCTTGTCTTACCTTCAGAATAAGGACGACGGCAAAGGCCACCCCGAAAACCGGCGGCCAGAAAACCCCGACCCACCCCCAGCCGGCCCCCAACAGCCACATGAAAGTAAGATAAGAGGCGGTCAAAAGAACAATGCTGAAGAAAAATATTTTCCCCTCAGGCTTGGCATTGTAGATCCAGAAAATAAAAGCCACCGGCAAAACCAGATGCATGAATACCGTCAGAAAGATAAGAAAGTAGATCATGGCGGGAGGCTATCATTGGCCCGCTGGAAATTACAATATATCTTTTATTTACCGCTCGAACTTCTTGAACTTGATGCGGTGGGGCTGATCGGCGCCGATCCCGAGGCGGCGTTTCTTGTCTTCCTCATAAGCCTCGAAATTACCCTCGAACCACTCGACATGACTGTCGCCTTCAAAGGCCAGGATATGGGTGGCGATGCGGTCGAGGAAAAACCGGTCATGGCTGATAATCACCGCGCACCCGGCGAACTCCAGCAGCGCGTCTTCCAAAGCGCGCAGGGTCTCGACATCCAGGTCGTTGGTCGGTTCGTCCAGCAGCAGCACATTGCCGCCCTCTTTCAGAACCTTCGCGAGATGCACCCGGTTGCGCTCGCCGCCTGATAATTGCCCGACCTTTTTTTGCTGGTCCGGCTCCTTGAAGCCGAAAAACGAGGTGTAGGCGCGCGAGTTGAAGGAGTTTTTGTCGAAATAAAGAATATCGTCGCCGCCGGAAATTTCCTGCCACACGGTCTTTCCGTCATCGAGCGCGGCGCGCGACTGGTCAACGTAAGCCAGCTTGACG
>JADFFP010000064.1 GCA_022568115.1 Pseudomonadota bacterium
GATCCCCTGGAGGGGATCGACATCGATGCCGATTCTACCTTCGCCCTGATGCTCGAGGCCCAGGCCCGGGGCCATGCCCTTTATCAATATCAACCGAAGGACTTGTCCTTCAACAACGGCAAGGTCACGGCGTTCGCGTGTCCGGTCGAGGTCAGGCGGAAGGAGGGCGATCATTATACCTGCGCCGCCGCCGCCCCGCTCGACCTGAAAAAGATGGATGTGGTGCTGCTGCGCCAGGACCCGCCCTTCGACATGGCCTACATCACCACCACCCACATCCTGGAGCACCTGCAGCCCGCAACCCTGGTGGTCAATGATCCGGCCGCGGTCCGGAACGCGCCGGAAAAACTGTTCGTCACGCGCTTTCCCGGCTTGATGCCGCCGACCCTGATCGCCCACCGCCGGGAAGACATTCTGGCCTTCAGGGAGAAGCACAAGGAGATTATCCTGAAACCCCTTTACGGCAACGGGGGCGCGGGGGTCTTCCACGTCACCCCCGATGACGATAATCTCAACGCCCTTTTGGAAATGTTCACCGATTTTTACCGCGAACCGGCGATCATCCAGAAATACCTGCCCGAGGTGAGACAGGGCGACAAGCGCATCATCCTGGTCGACGGCGTCGCCGTGGGCGCCCTGAACCGCATTCCCGCCGAGGGCGAGAGCCGGGCCAACCTTCATGTCGGCGCCACCGCGGTGAAAACCGGCCTGACCGCCAGGGAAATCGAGATTTGCGCGGCGATCGGCCCGGAGTTGAAGGCCCGCGGCCTGGTATTTGTCGGCATCGATGTGATCGGCGGCTATCTGACCGAGATCAACGTCACCTCGCCTACCGGCATTCAGGAGATCGACCGCTTCAACGGCACCAACACGCCCGGGCTGATCTGGGACGCGATCGAGGGGCGTTTGAAATGACCGCCAAAAAGCTGAAAGAAATTTATTCCGGCATTACCGAGCCGTTTACCCCGGTGCCGCTGATGGCCGGCAAGGGCATCACCGCCCATGCCGTCCTGGTCAAGGGCGCGTTTTACTGGCACCGCCACGACAGCGCCGATGAACTGTTCGTGGTCAGGTCCGGCACGCTTACCATCCACTACCAGGACCGGAAGGTCACATTGGGCCCGGATGAGTTTCATGTCGTGCCCAGGGGGGCTGTCCACAAAACATCCTCAAAGGATGGCGCCGAGGTCCTGTTCGTCGGCCCCGACGACTGGATCAAGGTTTAGGCACCATCCTGCCCATTATTTCGGGCGAGGGGTCTTAAATGACCCCCTTAAAGATATGGTTATGTGTACTCGTTTTAATCGGCCTCGTTATGTTGTTCTGGGTAGGTGGTGCGAGGCAACATTTTAGTTTCACCATCGATAACACGAGCCTCCCATGTGATAATTTGATAGAATTTGGTCGTTCTTTTCTTCCCAGAAATATCCTCATACTTAACAATCCCCCAGATACAGAACGCTTTTCCCCCGCTAGCGTGAATGATACCACCAACCTCTTCTTCTGGTTCAAAATCGTCAGCCAATCCGTTCATGGTTCTCCCCCTCCCTGGGCCAAGAACTCCGCCACCAGTGAAATCTTTGGGGAGATCGAACTTGAATTCTTTATCTACGGGAACAGGAAGAACCTTTGCTCGAATTTTATGTTTAATTTTATAGGCGGGGGTATTTCCTGCGTTCAACAAAATGGGCAATCCTTGGAATTTCAAATTTGGTTGGTTTTGGATCACGGACTCTTCACACGGTTCAACACACAGATAGGCCCTCATTTGATTAGTGGTGGCCCTTTCGATCATAGCCATGTTTTCTTCAACGGTTTCTACGCTTTTTTCGGTGTTTTTGGCGACCTCTTCCATGGCGTTAGCCGATTTAGCGGCCTCTCTAATAGAGGCTTTCATATCTTTGGACTGCCTTACAGCAGCGATCCACAGGCCAGCAGTGGATACGAACAACAAAAAGTGAAAAGGCTTACCAAGAAATTGGTAAGTTGCATCCGAAGGCCGAACAAAGAAACCCAACTTTCGGTCATTTGCTCGGCGCTTTCTTGGCCCTTGTTCTCGCTATCGGCTTTATTCAGCTGGCCGCCTGGCTCTAGTTCAGTTACAGGAAAGTCTTGGCTATCCCCATTTTCTTGCTCGGCGGATTCTTGGGGTTCAGCGGTACTTGGGGTTTCTGGTTTGGACTGGACTTGTGGACCTTGGGCGCTGGCCTGTATTGCGAACAGGATAATAAAACAGGCGATACTAAGGATTTTTGTAAACATATCGGCTCCTATGGAAATGAATATCATAAGTGGAATGGTGAGTCACTCTCGACAACTGCAAAGCAGTGGGGCAATACCAGATTATACCAATACCCCCTTGGCATATATAGGGGTTTAGGGGCATATTTGGGACTATGGAGACAGAACAAAAAATCCGTAGACAGTTTTTTAAATTGGCGTTTTGGGAAAGGCCCCTTTTCCGCTGGCCTGCTTTGGTGTTGGCTGTCTTTGGCTCTTATGACCTTCTGGTTGCCCAACTACTTCCTCATGAAATTGGGGAAAACATGCCCACTATTTATGAAGTGGTTAGCGCAATGTTGAACATTTCAATACCTTGGTGGTCATGGTTCGCTCTAATTGTGATTTTGGTATTTGCGGCCATCTTCGAACTGGCGTTTAGATATTGGAGAAAGGGATCGTCTCTCGAATCGTTAATTTATCTCTCGTCGATAAGTGTTGAGGATAAGTTTTGGACGGATGAAAAATACCTCAAATTCTTTTTGCGCGGCTACAACGCATCTCCGTTCACGCTTGAATTTAAGTATCAAAACGGAAACATTTTTTATTCCAACCAAAACAGTGTGCCCAGAAAACTGCCAGCACCCATTTTGGAGTTCCCATGGCCTCACCCCGCAATGCCCTATACTGAATTTGGTATCCATGTAGCGCAAACTCTCCCTAGTGATGCAAGGCAGGAAATAGAAGATGCTCTAGAGGCTGGGTTGCCGATCAGATTTTCATTTGATGATTTAGAAATTTTGGTGGATACAGTCGGAAAAAAACATAAATCTACTGCGCTCGACTTTACGAAAAATAATTGGATCACCATTGATTTGGTGCGAAGGGCGCGACGGTTTAGTGTTTCTAAGGTTATTCATATGGGGATTAGTGCCGCCGCTAAAGCTAGTGTCAATTTAGGAGGTAAAAAGTAGGCCATGTCACGCGGTAAACACCTAAATCTCAAACAAGCCCGCAAAAAAGATCGCCTGGACAAGGTTACCTAAGAGTTAAGCCCCCGTCCGGGGGTTATTTTTGTGAAGTCGATTGACTCTTGAAGGCGACTCGGTCATATCATTATCAATGAGAACAAAATATGAACAAAACGTTGAGGACTTATGGTTGTTCATATCAATTCGGTGGCATTCCTTGGCATAGAGGCCAGGGCGGTCGAGGTTGAGGTCCATATCTCCGGTGGGCTGCCGGCCTTTACCATCGTCGGCCTGCCCGACAAGGCGGTGGCGGAATCCCGTGAGCGCATCCGCGCGGCGCTGTCGGCGATCGGCATCGCCTTGCCGCCGAAACGCATCACCGTCAATTTATCGCCCGCCGACATGCCCAAGGAAGGCAGCCACTTCGACCTGCCGATCGCGCTCGGCTTATTAAGCGTTCTGGGCGCGCTGGCCGAGGACGAACTGACCGAGCGCGTGGTGCTTGGGGAGCTGGGGCTGGATGGCAGGATCCGCCCGGTGCCGGGGGTGCTGCTGGCGGCGCTTCACGCCAGCTCTAGAAACTTAGGCATAATCTGCCCCGAGGAATGCGGTCCCGAGGCCGCCTGGGCCGGGGAGGTCGGGATCCTGGCCCCGCCCGATATCTTGACCCTCTTGAATCACTTCAAGGGGGAGCAGGTGCTTTCCCAGCCGCTTCCCGGAGAGGTGCTGGATGAAAAAAGCCATCCCGACCTCCGGGACATCAAGGGCCAGGAAACCGCCAAGCGGGCGCTCGAGGTGGCGGCGGCGGGCGGCCATAACCTTTTGATGATCGGCCCGCCCGGGGCGGGAAAATCGATGCTGGCGGCGCGCCTGCCCGGCATCCTGCCGCCCCTGACACCCGAAGAGGCGCTCGAGACCTCGATGATCACCTCGATCGCCGGCGAGATGAAACGCGGCACGCTGCAGCGGGCCAGGCCCTACCGCACCCCCCACCATTCGGCCTCGATGCCGGCCCTGACCGGGGGCGGCGCCAAGGCCCGGCCGGGGGAAATTTCACTGGCCCACAACGGGGTGCTGTTCCTCGACGAGCTGCCGGAATTTTCCCGGCAGGCGGTGGAATCGTTGCGCCAGCCGATGGAAACCGGCCAGGTGGTGGTGGCCCGCGCCGCCGCCCACGTCACCTATCCGGCCCGCTTCCAGCTGGTCGCGGCGATGAACCCGTGCCGCTGCGGCTATCTCGACGACGCCGCGCTGGCCTGCACCCGGGCGCCCCGCTGCGCCGCCGACTACCAGGCCAAAATCTCCGGGCCGATGTTCGATCGGATCGACATCCATGTCGATGTCCCGGCGGTCAAGGCCAGCGATTTGACCCTGCCGCCGGCCGCTGAATCCTCAAGCGATGTTGCACGGCGGGTCGACAGCGCCCGCTTTATCCAGCTGGAGCGCTATAAAAGTGTGAAAGGCGAGACCATCCGCACCAACGCCGAAGCCGACGGCAAACTGCTGGAGGCGGTCGCCAGCCCCGATCAGGACGGCGCCAGGCTGATGGCCGAAGCGGCCGGTAAAATGCACCTGACGGCGCGCGGCTACCACCGGGTCTTAAAGGTCGCCCGGACGTTGGCCGATCTGGAGCTGGCCGAAGGCGTCCGCCGCCACCACGTCGCCGAGGCGCTGTCCTACCGGCGCATTCACCCGCAGATGAACCTCTGATTGGCGCTTTTTCCTTTTCTAACCATAATCTCCCGTTAAGATGCTTTTCATGTCAGTAAGCCGTGTAAAAAAATCACCCTGGATGATTTATTTCCAACCGAAATTCCTGACCATTATGGCGTTGGGGTTCTCGGGCGGGGTGCCGCTGGCGCTGACTGCCTCAACCCTGTTCGTATGGATGCGCGAGACCGGGGTTGATCTGACCACGATCGGGATTTTCGCCGCGCTGGGAACGCCGTATACGATAAAGTTTTTATGGTCACCGCTGGTCGATCAGCTGCCTCTGCCAATCCTTGGGAAACTGTTTGGGCGGCGCCGGTCGTGGCTATTATTTTCGCAAGCGCTGTTGATTGTATTCATTGTTGCCCTGGGGTTTTCTTCGCCAGCGCTGGATCCCGCCCTGACAGCAGTATTGGCGTTCGCCGTGGCCTTTTTTTCGGCCACCCAGGACATCGTCATCGACGCCTTCCGGATTGAAAAAATGGAAAAGAAGGAACAGGCCGCGGGGGCCACCGCCTACGTTTATGGCTATCGCCTCGGCATGCTGGCCTCGGGCGCCGGGGCGCTTTACCTGGCTACCTTTTATTCCTGGAGCGTCGCCTATATGGCTATGGCCGGACTGATCCTGGTGGGCTCAGCGGCAGCGCTTCTGGCCAAGGAACCGCAAGCCTCCGAGGCCGCCGCCAAAAATGACAAGCCCAAGGATGCCGCCGCGTGGCTGGGAAAAGCGGTGATCGAACCGTTCGCGGATTTCCTGACCAGAAAGGGCTGGGTGTTTATCCTGCTGTTTATCACGCTGTTTAAATTTGGCGATGCGCTGGTTGGCACCATGACCAATCCGTTTCTGATCGACCTCGGGTTTTCAAAAATTGAAATTGCCAATGTCGCCAAACTTTTCGGTTTCTGGGCGACCATGGGGGGGTTGGCTATCGGGGGGGTGATGCTGGCGAAGGTGAGCTTGTTCCGGGCCCTTTTGATCAGCTTTTTTGTCCAGATTGTCTCGACCACCTTGTTTGTGGTCCAGGCCTACGTTGGCTATAACCTGGAGCTTCTGGCGGCCACCATCGCCGCCGAAAATCTCGCCAGCGGGATGGGAACGGCGGTCTTTTTGGCCTATCTTTCGATCCTGTGCAATGTCCGCTACACGGCGACGCAGTATGCCCTTTTCTCTTCGCTGTTTGCCATCTCAAGGACCTGGCTTTCGACCGCCTCCGGCCTTTTGGCGGAACAACTTGGCTGGCCGACTTTTTTCATAATCACCATGGTTGCGGCGGTGCCGGGGCTTATTCTGCTGTTCCTGATCAGGAAATACGACCAGCGCGAAGACGGGCACAGGGTATTTACCTAGGCCTTAGCCTGATTTCACCTTTTAAAGCCCAGGGCCTTACGCTAATCTGTGGCTAATCTATATTGGCCGGGAATAAAGAGGGATGATCGGGATAAAAACCGTGGCGCAAAAGGAAAAAAAGGCACCCGCAGGGAAAAAGACGGCTGAGGTCACGCCGATGATGGCCCAGTTCCTGAAAATCAAGGCGGAAAACGCCGATTGCCTGCTGTTTTACCGCATGGGCGATTTTTACGAGCTGTTTTTTGACGATGCGGTGGCGGCGGCGGGGGCGCTCGATATCACCCTGACCAAACGGGGCCGGCATCTGGGCCAGGATATCCCGATGTGCGGGGTTCCGGTCCATGCCGCCGACACTTACCTGGCGCGGCTGATCCGCAAGGGTTTCCGGGTGGCCGTGTGCGAGCAGGTCGAAGACCCGACGGAAGCCCGGAAACGGGGGCCAAAGGCGGTGGTCAAGCGTCAGGTGACCCGCCTGATCACCCCCGGCACCCTGACCGAGGATACCCTGCTGGACGCCCGGCGCCATAATTTCCTGGCCGCCCTCGGCCAGGCGGAGGGCCAGCTGTCGCTGGCGCTGGTGGATATGTCGACCGGCGATTTTTCGGTCATGCCGGCCTCCCCCGATACCCTCGATGGGGAGCTGACCAGGTTCAACCCCGGGGAAATCCTGATTGCCAAAGCTTACCTGGAGGGGGACGAAAATGCCCGCCTGTTGAGCCCCTGGGAGGATCGG
>JADFFP010000065.1 GCA_022568115.1 Pseudomonadota bacterium
TTCCATGAGGTCCATTGGCAAATCGCTGGGAAGACCCTCCAATGTAAACCGGATGGGGGTTGGCTGTGTTTCCGGAACTGAGGGGGTGAGAATATTGGCGAACAAAAACCCGGCCAGGAAAACGTTCAGCCCGAGCGATCCCAAAAGCAGATTGCGCATCCAGTTTTCAGTTTTATTCCGGGGATCATCCGCCATTATTTAAACTGCTCCAAATCCTTTTCCAAATCGGGGTTTTCCAGAAGATACCGGCTGGCATCCAGTTGAACCACAATATTATCCGCCGAGGCGCCAGTGGACAGGCCCAGCCAAATTCCAAGGATGCCAGCCATGACAATGCCCAGACCCTGGGGCACCAGTGATTTTGCCGGGAATAACCCCCGTAAAAATTCCTGGAAAGTGGCGGGGGCCGCCTCAACACCAATTGCAGCGGCCCGGGCGGCGTAGGGAATAGTCGCCAGTCTTTTAATAAAGGCCGGGTCGGCCATCTTCGGGGCGGGTGTTTCATCAAGGGCTGCATCAAGCGGGCGGGAAAGCTCGGCAATCTCCATAGCCTTGACATTGCTGCCCAGGAATTTTTCTGCGCTGTCCCGCTCCATCACAGGCCACAGCCCGGGATTTGCACCGTAAGCTTCCACCAGTGAACGGAAGCGCTTTAATGTCATTTTCGTGGTTTTCATTCTTCCCTCCTGCTTTTCAGAAACCCTGCAGGGTTCCCTCCAGCAGCGTTTTAAGGTTCTTGCGTCCCCGGCAAAGAAGCGATTCAAGCGCCTTAATATTTAACTCCAGTATATCCGCCGCCTGCTGATTTGAAAGCCCCTCGAAATAACACAGGTTTATTGCCGCCCGTTGGCGGCCGGGGATTTTATTCAAGGCCTGGCGAATTGTTCTTTCCCGCTGCTTTTTCGCCAGCCTTTCCGACGGATCTTCCCGCTGATCAACAGTTTCATAATTCTGCGGCAGGGGCAAAGGTGTTTTTTTACGCTTTTTATCAAGACACTGGTTCATAACAATGCGGTAAAACCAAGTGGTAAATTTTGACCTTGAGGGGTCAAACTTTTCCGCATGTATCCAGAGTTTTGAAAAAGCGTCCTGCACGATGTCCTCAGCCTCTTGCCGGTTTCCCATCATCCTTTCCGCGAACGACAGGTGCATGTTGATATGCCGTTCCATCAGGACTTGGAAGGCTATTGCGTCGCCCTGGCCAATCAAGGCCGCCAGGGTTTGATCGCTTTCCTCCGCCAACCGGGAAGCGGCAGATGCATTCCCTGCTGAGGTTTTTGCATCCCGGTCCACGCACCTCTGCCCTGATTTTTTTACGTTCACTTCAGCGTTTATACACAATGATACGCATAAACGCACTCCACCCTTCGTTAATGGGGGTAGTGTCTCAGTTTGAAATTAATCCAACCTTGACTCTCTGGCAATCATTCACTTATCTATGCTATGCTTACCGCAAAGCATGGAGAAATAGTGATGATTGATTTCCCTAACGATTTGATAGATTTTTGTAAACAACGGCGTATTAAATATTCAAATGAATTAAAAAGTCTTCACTCCAGTCGAATGAAGTTCGCGATTGGGGGGATTGATACCACAAAAGACGAAATTAAAGCCCGTGAAGAAGCCATTGCCAAATTAGATGCTGTTATTAAACAGTTCTCGGAGGCTAAATAATTATGCCTAAAGGCCCAAAAGGTCAAAAGCGCCCCGGCGATGTAATCGGTACAGCCGTTAAGGTCGCCCAGATCGCCACTGGCGAGGTTAATGAGGATAATGAAGACAGCGGCAAAAACAAAGCCGCCCAGGAATTAGGTCGGCTCGGTGGTAAAGCCCGCGCCGCTAAAATGTCTGCCTATCGCCGTAGAGAGATTGCAAGAAAAGCCGCCGAGGCTAGGTGGAAAAAGGATAAATAGCCCTACTTCGCGATCGCAATTTGCTGGGCCTTTTGGATATACGCCCGACCGTTTTGATTTTCTATAATTTTGTAGGCATGTGTGGCGTCAAGAGTGATAATTGACGCATGGTGGACAGTTAAAATCGCCTCTTGGAGGTCTCCATTATCCTCCATTGCAATTACATTGTCCTTCCCGAAAATTTTCTTAGCCTCCTTTAACCCAATATGCCGACCATGAGAAAAAATTGAACTTTTGTCAGTTAACTTTCCAACGATTTCTTCAATGAT
Organism: Pseudomonadota bacterium; assembly: GCA_022568115.1. GTDB lineage: Bacteria > Pseudomonadota > Alphaproteobacteria > Sphingomonadales > SMXR01 > SMXR01. Next base: position 2,183 of record JADFFP010000065.1, read on the forward strand.
GTCCTTTTTCCCATTAACTCTCCAAAACATATTTTGGCCGAGAAACCTCGTAGCCATTTTCTTTGACCATTTTAACGTATCCTCACATTCGGTGACAAATCCGGGTTCGATTTGCCTTAAAATTGGCTCCCATAGCAATGCATTCGCTTGGTCTTCTAAAATATCGTCCCTTATGCGCTCAAATTCTTTTATCCACCCAGTCGCGGACATATTATCAAATTGAGGATCAATAGGCCCAATACTTGAATGTTTTCCCATTATTATTTTCGTGCAAGCTAGGGCCATAATCGTACCGCCAGACATGGCTAACTGAGGTACAATTGCCCGAACATCCTTTTTGAACATGGGAATAACATAATCAATAAGGGACTCGGTGGCCGCCATATCGCCGCCTGGGGTGTGCAAAATTAGATCAAGACCTTTTTTTCGATCTAAACCGAAAATTGCCGACATAAACCCATTTTTATCGGAATCGGAAATCCCCAAATCAATTCCGGAGTCGTAATCATAGTGGGGCTTTTGAAGCCACCCCGAATAATAAATAATAACGTTTCTATCGCCGTTTACTTGGCAAAGATCTTGTAGGGCAGAACGCCGAACGATATCGTATGTGCTACCAGCGGCATGAATTCTTTCAAGGATGTCATTCCATGCTGGCATTCATGGTTTAGCCTGTATGACAAGCAGGAACGCTTTCATACCTTGCTTCACGCCGTTTTTTTGAAATATAGACAAACCTATCACGGGTATTATCTTGTTCGCCGAAAACCGGCGAAAGCTCACGTAACTCTCGCTCAAGTTTGGAAATTCTTTTGGGACTCTTGCGCTTTTTCATCAGAATTATCTCCTTTGATCTGTATGTATTAAAATATTTAAGAAATCAATGTTTATTTGAATATTAACCTTGACGCTAAGCATAATAGTTCATATATTAAGGGTATGAGAAAGTTACCCTTACATAAGCGTGTTCAAATCCTTTCCATGCTGGTCGAGGGTTCTTCCATGCGGTCAATTAGCCGCGTGATTGGCTGTTCAATTAACACTGTAACCAAACTGCTCATTGGTGCTGGTGAAGCCTGTGCCGCCTACCATGACGAACATGTGCGTAATGTCAGCGCCGCCCGTGTCCAGTGCGATGAAATCTGGAGTTTTTGCTACGCTAAAGAGGCCAATGTGCGCCTCGCCAAGGCCGCGCCCCTTGAGTCCGGCGATGTCTGGACGTGGACAGCGCTCGATGCTGATAGCAAACTGATTATTTCATACCTGGTCGGAGATCGTGACGCCTATAGCGCTTTTGAGTTTATGAAAGACCTTAAATCCCGGCTCGCCACCCGCGTCCAGTTAACCACGGACGGCCACCATCCTTATGTGGAAGCGGTGAAGGAAGCGTTTGGCAAACAAGTGGATTTCGCCCAAATTGTAAAAATATACAGCAAATTGCAAAAGGGGCCGGGTGTCCGTTCAAGGCCGACAGTGTGTGTCGGGGCAAAGAAAGCCAAACGCATCGGCTACCCCGACCACGCCCATATCGCAACATCATTCGTAGAGAGACAAAATTTAAATATCAGAATGGGGAACCGGCGGTTCACGCGCCTAACCAATGCTTTCAGCAAGCGCCTCCACAACCATGTGCATATGCTTTCACTTTACTTCCTGCACTACAATTTTTGCCGGATACATGGCACCCTCAAAGTTTCCCCCGCTATGGCGGCTGGTGTATCTGATATCTTGTATGATATGGAATGGATTGTGGGCCTAATAGATGTCCGCGCATCGAAACCTGGACGGCCCAAGCATTACAAGAAAAGAATTTCAAACTGAGACACTACCTTAATGGGTGTGAAAAGTTAAGGATTACAAGGCGTTATTAAGTTCAGGCTCTAACTTCCCAGGTTCGTCCCTGGCGCATCAGGCGATCCAGGCTGGCGCCCGGCTTTTTCTTGATAATCGCGGCAATTTGTTTGGTGACCGAGGTCTCAAACGATTCCGCCGGCTGGCAAAACAAAACCCCAAGAACGACAGGAAAATCCGGTGGAGCTGTATTGACCAGCATTTGGGCCAAAATCGGGTTGGTTTCGTTGTGGACCAGAACATCATCGATTGTTTTCCCGTCCTGGCCAACCGTAATGACCTCCAGGGCCAACTTGTCACGGTTGAGAATAAGGCCCTTTTCGCGTTCCTTGCCAAACAGCAGAGGTTCCCCATGGATGGCATGTAGTTGCAAATCAGCGGCCGCCTCGCGGTTGGTAAATTCACCAAACACCGCGTCATTAAAGACGATGCAATTTTGGAAAATCTCAACAAAACTGGCGCCCTTGTGTTCTTTAGCCCGCTTGAAAACGGTTGGCATATGCTTTTGATCGGTATCGATGGTGCGGGCGACAAAGCGGGCGCCGGATCCGAGTGCGAAAGAGCAGGGCGAAACCGGCCGCTCGATTGAACCAAAGGGGCTCGACGGGGACCGCGTTCCCAGGTGGGATGTCGGCGAATACTGACCCTTGGTCAGGCCGTAAATTTCATTGTTGAACAAGAGAATGTTCAAATCCACATTGCGGCGCAGTGTGTGCAGCATATGGTTGCCGCCGATCGAAAGTCCGTCTCCATCCCCGGTCACAACCCAGATATCCAAATCAGGGTTAGCCAGCTTCAATCCGGTCGCTACCGACGGCGCCCGGCCATGAATGGTGTGAAACCCGTAAGTCGCCATGTAATAGGGAAAACGCGATGAACAGCCAATGCCGGAAACAAAAACTGTGTTTTCCGGCCGGGTATCGAATTCCGGAAGGGTTCGTTGCAGACATTTCAGGATGGCGTAATCTCCGCAACCCGGACACCAGCGCACTTCCTGGTCCGAAGCGAAGTCTTTGGCGGTCAGCTTTTCCGGGGAAACATGCTCTGTCATGAACTCCTCCCTTTCAGGTTTTTTTGAATGGCGGACATAATATCACGAATCTTGAACGGCTGGCCCGAAACCTTGTTAAGCGGAATAACGGCCAAAAGAAAACGATCTTTTAACAGGGTCGAAAGCTGCCCCATATTCATCTCGGGAACCATGACTTTTTTATAGCCCTTGAGAAGTTTCTCCAGGTTTTTCGGGAACGGGTTCAAGTAGCGGATGTGAATATGGCTGACATCAAAGCCCTTGGCCCTCATGCGGCTGACCGCTTGATCGATAGGACCAAAAGTTGATCCCCAGCCAACCACCGCCAGCTCATCCTTTTCATTTCCCAGGGCGACTTTTTGCTCAGGAATATCATTTTCGATGCCCTGAACCTTGGCCGCCCGTATCTCGGTCATTTTCTGGTGGTTGTCATCATCATAGGAAATGTGGCCGGTCTCAAAACTCTTTTCCAGGCCACCGATGCGGTGTTCCAGGCCGGGGGTCCCGGGTTTGGCCCAAATCCGCGCCAAAGTCACCGGGTCCCGCTGAAACGGGTTGAAGTCGCCGTCCCCGGTCTTTTCCTTGGCGAACGAGGCCGGGAAGGGTTTGATCTTGTCAATCTCCGGCAGTTTCCAGGGTTCCGCCGCGTTGGCGATATAGCCATCCGTTAAAAGTATAACCGGGGTCATATATTTGACCGCAAGGCGGACCGCTTCAATCGCCACAAAAAAACAATCTCCCGGACTGCAGGTGCTTAATACCGGCAGGGGAGCTTCCCCATTTCGGCCATAGACGGCTTGATAGAGGTCTGATTGTTCGGTTTTTGTCGGAAGCCCCGTCGATGGGCCGCCGCGCTGCGAATTGATGATCACCAGTGGCAGTTCGGTGGTGATGGCCAATCCAATGGCTTCTGTCTTGAGCGCAATCCCCGGACCGGAACTGGAGGTGACCCCCAAGGCTCCACCGAATGAGGCCCCAATCGCGGAGCATATTGCAGCAATTTCATCCTCGGCCTGGAAGGTGATAACACCAAATTCCTTCAAATTGGAAAGAAGATGCAAAATGGGCGACGCCGGCGTGATCGGGTAGGAGCCGAAGAAAATCTTGAGCCCCGCCTTGTGCGCCCCGACCAGGAGCCCCCAGGCGGCGGCCTCGGTGCCGGTCACCGCCCGGTAGGTGCCGGGCTCGACGTCGGCCCTCGGCACGATATAGGTGGTGATCTCGCTCGGCAGCTCCGCGGTTTCGCCATAAGCGTTGCCCGCGTTCAGCGCCGCGATATTGGCCTTGGCGACGTTGGGCAATTTGGCGAAACGCTGATTGAGCCAGTCGATGGTCGATTGCAGGTCGCGCCCGTACATCCAGCACAACAGCCCAAGGATCCACAGGTTCTTGGCGCGCAGCCCTTCCTTCGGGGTGACGCCTGTGCCCTCGACCGCGGCCAGGGTCAGTTTCGAGACGTCGATGCTGATGGTGCGGTAATCGTCGAGGGTGTCATCCTTGAGCGGGTTGGATTGGTAGCCCGCCTTGGTCACGTTCCGCTCGGTGAACGCGCCGGTGTTCACGACCACCGTGCCGCCTTTCACGAGATCGGACAGATGCACCTTCAGCGCCGCCGGGTTCATCGCCACCAGCACGTCCGGCGCGTCGCCCGGCGTCATGACGTCGTGGGAGGCGAAGTTGATCTGGAACGCCGACACCCCATAGGTGGTGCCGGCGGGGGCGCGAATCTCCGCCGGGTAATCGGGGAACGTCGCCAAATCGTTCCCCATCAGGGCGGTGGTCTGGGTGAACTGGGTGCCGGTGAGCTGCATCCCGTCGCCGGAATCGCCGGCGAAACGGATCACTACCGAGTCTAGGCGTTTCCGCCCTGACCCGTCCTTCGGGCCGTCTGCCTCGAGCTTGGTCGCCCTTG
>JADFFP010000066.1 GCA_022568115.1 Pseudomonadota bacterium
CACGCAGGAAGTGCGCGCTGGATATCTCCAACCTGCCGGGCAAGCTGGCCGACTGCAAGGAGAAAGACCCGGCCCGGTCGGAGATTTTTATCGTCGAGGGTGATAGCGCCGGCGGTTCGGCCAAACAGGACCGCAGCCGGGCATTCCAGGCGATCCTGCCGCTTCGGGGCAAGATCCTGAATGTCGAACGCGCACGCTTCGATCGGATGCTGGCCTCAAACGAGATCGGCACCATGATCACGGCGCTTGGCACCGGGATCGGACATGAAGACTTTAATTTGGAAAAATTGCGTTACCACAAGGTCATCATCATGACCGATGCCGATGTTGACGGCGCCCACATCAGAACCCTTCTGCTGACCTTTTTTTACCGCCAGATGAAGGAGTTGGTGGAAGCTGGCCACCTTTATATCGCCCAGCCGCCGCTCTACAAGGTCAGCCGCGGCAAGTCAGAGGTGTACCTCAAGGATGATCCCGCGCTGGATGCTTATCTGATTGACTGCGCCGTGGAAGATGCCGTCTTTCAGGATGCCGCCGGCGCCGCGCATTCGCTCGAGGATTTGAAAAGCATTATCATGCAGGCGCGCAATTTGAAACGTCTGCTGGAATCCATCCCGGCCCGCTATCACCGGGGCCTTTTGGAGATGCTGGCGTTAAGCGGGGGGCTGGATGTATCTTCCCTGAACAACCCGGCGGTTGCCAAAAAGACCGCCCAGGCGGTGGCCAAAACGCTGAATAGTCTTGGCCGCTCCGAGGAAGAAAGGGGTTGGAGAGGTGAGGTCGCGGGAGAGACCTATCGCTTTACCCAGATCGTCCGGGGCATTACCGACCTGCATGTTGTGGATCTCAGCCTGATCCAGAGTGGCGAAGCCAGGAATCTTTCGAGGATTGCCAAATCCATGGCCAAGATGTTCGGCCCGGGGGCGGTTCTGAAAAAGGGCGAAGAACTCTTTCCCGTCCCGACCCCGGTCGGGCTGTATGATACCGTCCTGATGCTGGGCCGCCGCCGCTTATCGATCCAGCGCTACAAGGGCCTGGGCGAAATGAACCCGGGCCAGCTTTGGGAAACGACACTGGATCCGTCCGCACGTTCGCTCCTCCAGGTCAAGATCGCGCAGGCTGATACCGCGGATGAAATTTTCTCCAAACTGATGGGGGAAGTAGTGGAGGAACGCCGCGAGTTCATCCAGGAAAACGCCCTGAATGTGGTTAATCTGGATGTTTAGACAAAGCGTTTATTCAAAATCCGGCCGCAAGTGATCCTGTAGATCACCGGCGTTGCGCTCTGATGTGCATTTGCCCCTGATTGATATCCCGGCGGCATGGACGCTTTCATTATCTCCGGAGACCAGCGGATGCCACTCAGGCAAGCCTTTCCCCTCGGCCAACAGCCGGTAGGCGCAGGTTCCCGGCAGCCATTTAAACTCCGCGGCGGTCCTGGCATTAAGTTGCAGGCAGTCAGCCACCAGCTGGCCGCGCTTATGGTAATTTGTACAGCGAATTGTTTTCAGGTCCAGAAGCCGGCACGCAACCGCGGTATATTTAACCTCGCCGGTATCTTCGTCCTCAAGCTTGTGAAGACAGCATTTGCCGCAGCCGTCACACAGCAGCTCCCACTCCTGTTTGGTCATCTCAGGCAAGGATTTTTGTTCCCAGAACCGGCGGGAGGTGTTCATCAGGACGAACCGAGATGACCAAGGATGGCCTCCGCCAGGGCCTGGGGCGGTACATCAGAGCCGAAATGGGTGATATATTTGCCCTGCTCGTCCATCAGGTAAATATTAGAGGAATGATTAATCAGGGGTTGATCCTCGGCGGCCAGAATTTTTTCATAGGCGACTTTGTAGGCTTTGGCCACCCGCTCCATCTGCTCAAACGTGCCGGTCAGGCCAATAAAGGAGGGATGATACCTGGCCAGAAAACGCGCCACTTGATCGGGCGGATCGCGCGCCGGGTCGATGCTGATAAAGACCGGCTGCAGAACTTCAAGGACCGGCCGGTTCTCTGCAAGAATGTTCAGGGCCATGGAAATCCGGTTCATATCGAGCGGGCAAACATCCGGGCAGTTGGTATAGCCAAAATAAATCAGCGCCTTTTTTCCCAGCAGGGTCTGATCAGTCACCACATTGCCGCCGGTGTCAACCAGTTCAAACGCCCCGCCGATATCCGCTTCACCATGGCTGATAACCACTGGAGCAGGACCCGGAGCGCGCTCGCTCAGGGTCCCGGCGAAATACCCGAGAACCAGTAAAATGATAATGGCAGCTGTCCCTTTAAGGATTTTGGGATTCATACAGCCTCCTTGATCCGCCTTAATTTTTCCTGTAGCAAAGTAGCCCCTTGCCAAAACCAAGGAAAGAGGTTTCGATAAAAAACCCTGCCGGAAACAGAATCGGACTGGCCCCGGATGTCCGGGAAATAAGAATTGCGAGCAACCTAATGAAAAAGATTTTTACCTTTCTAGCCGCTTTGGGTTTGGCCGGGATTATGATGACCACTCTGGTTCCCGGCGCCGCCGCCCAGTTTTCGGACACGCATCACTTGCTGAATGCAATTGCGGACAATGAGATCGCCGATGCCCGCGGCCGCCTTTTTAACGGCGCCAATCCCAACGCCCGGCGCGGAGGAGATACCGCCCTGATTATGGCGGTCCGGGAAAAATATTACGAGATGATGCGTCTGCTGCTGGAACACGGGGCCTATCCGGACAGCAAAAGCCTCCCCGACCAGACCACCGCGGTGATGATCGCCTCCTCAAACGGGGATGAAATGGCGCTTGCCCTGTTGCTGGAGTTCAAGGCCGACGTCAACCTTGCTGACAAGCAGGGACGCACCCCTTTGATGAAAGCCGCCGCCGCGCGTAAAAGCCGGGTGATTAGAACTCTGATTGAAAACGGGGCGGATGTTTTTGCCACCGATTACACCGGGCGCGATGCCCTGCAATACGCCCAGGAGGCCCGGGCCAGGTCGGTTATTAGAATTCTCGAGGAAGCAGGGGTTAGCTGACCGGAATTTTCTCAGACCGGCCCTTCTCTAGAAAGCCCCGTCACGATAGAAGATATGGCGGCCATGCCGGGCGGTTGTTTCCAGGGAGGCAACCCAGTAAGGCAGGACGTAGTTTGCGTGATAATATGTCGCGGAATAGGTGATGTCCTCCCACCGTTCGGAAAGCGCGATATAACCGATCCGCTTGGCCAAATCCCAGGCCTCCGGATTGTACGGGTTGTCAGAGAGGCCATCACAGGCAAACGAGAACTGGCAGCGGTGCTTCATTTTTTCATTCTGAAAAACAACCCCGCAAATGGTGTCCGGGAAACGCTGGTTCTTGGTGCGGTTTAGCACCACCTGGGCAACCGCCAGCTGGCCTTCAACCGGCTCGCTGCGGGCTTCAAAATAAATCACCTGGGTCAGGCAGCGGCCTTCCGGGGTTTCGACCTCATCGCCCAGAACCTCAAGCGCCCAGATCAGCGTTTCCAGGTCTGCACGTTGCGCAAAGGCGGGCGCGCTGATCAGCCGAACGGTGGCTTCAACCGGGGCTTGAGCTGGCTCAGCGGCAACCGCCGCCACTGGCTTCGGTTCGGTCGGAATAATCCTGGCTTTCTCCTGCGGGGGCAGCAGCAGGGGGATCATCAGGGCGAAGGCGAATATGATTGCAAAAATCCGCATAACTGTTTTCGGCTCCAATAGCGCCAGGTTGCAAGCTGGCCTTAATTTTCACTTTTCATTCAAATTTGGGGCTTAAATCATGTTTTTTAACCGGCCTGTCAATGCCTCGTGGCCATTTTGGATAGAAATGTTATTATTCATTGGGCCTTTGAATCATTATTTCATTTCAAGCCTGCGCAACTTTCCGAAAATTACCCGGTAAAATTCCGTTAAAAGCCTGTTCTCCGAACTATAGGGGTGCGTTGCTGAGGCAAAAGTTGGGCGAAAATGTGATAAAAATTTGTAAATTAGCGGGAATCTGACGTTTACGGGTTGGATTGCTTAGAGTAAAAGCGTTGCAGAGCCCAAGAATCACCAGGAGATGCGACATGACCCCCCAGGAAACCGGCCGCTTGCAGACCTATTTGCGGGAAAAGTTCAACCTGTCCCAATTCCGGGTTAAGCCGAGACCGGGGGTCGATGATTCGGTGGAGGTCTATATCGGCGAGGAGTTTATCGCCACCATCTACCGCGATGAGGACGAAGGCGAGATCTCCTACGCCTTCACCATGACCATCCTTGAAATGGATTTGCCTTAAGCCTTTTTGCTTTTTCAGTTTATTGGCGACAACTTTCAGGCCGGCGGGCGTCGCCAGCACCGGGATAAGGGTAAATCCTTCACCACGGCGGTGGTTTGGCGGTTTTAATCGTCACCAATATCCGGTTGGACAATAATCATTTTTTCAAGTTTGGCATAATCGGCCTTGCGAAATTCCTGGAGAATTTTCGCGACCTTTTTCGGAGGCGCTCCAGTGGCATTCAACACCATCCCGCCCAATTGAAGGCTTGCTTCAATCGTTTCGGGTACGGCGGCAGCCACCCCCTCGTTTTTGAGTTGACGGCTATGCTTGAGATCCCGCGCCCGGACAAAAAGGTGCAATCCTGGTACGTATGCATGGAGGGCGGAAATTATTTTATTTGCCTGATCGGGAAGATCGATCGTTATGGCGGCTGCTCTCGCGCTTTTTGCGCCAACCGTCTTGAGAATCTCTATTTGGCTGGCATCGCCAAAGAAAACATTCATCCCGCTTTTCCGGCATTTCAAAACGCGGTCGGGATCCAAATCCACTCCAATGTAAGGAGTGCCCGCCGCCTCGAGGATTCTTGCTATAGTCTGTCCTACCCGGCCAAAACCTGCAATTATCACATGATCCTTTAGATCCGTTCCTTTTTCCTGTAACCCGGCAACGAACTTTTTATCGCGAACCAGCAGCACTTGGGAAAAGTAGTTTCCCGCCAAGGCCATTCCCGGCGTCAATAACATTGTCAAAGCCACCGTCGCCAGCAGAACCTGGGTGATCTCCAGCTCCAGCAAACCTAAAGCGCTGGCCGCCGCGAAAATGATGAACCCAAACTCTCCGCCTTGCGAAAGAAGCATTCCGACCTTGACAGAGATTGAGGCCGTCAAGCCAAAACTCCGGCAAAGCAAGGCGGTAATAATGGTTTTGCCGATTAGAAGAGCGCTGACCAGAAATCCAATCTGCCATAAATTGGCTTGAATCAAGGCGAAATCCATTGACATTCCAACCGTCATGAAGAAAAGCCCCAGAAATATTCCCCGGAAAGGCCGGATGTCTGCTTCAACCTGGTGCCGGTATTCAGTTTCCGCCAGCAACAGGCCGGCAAGGAAAGCCCCGAGAGCTATTGATAAACCTCCCAGCGACACCAGCCACCCGGTTCCCAGGACGGTCAGCAATGTGGTTGCTATAAAAAGCTCGGAACTTCCGGTCTTTGCTATCAAGCGGTAAATTGGCCGCAATAACAGGCGTCCGAAACCGATCACCAAAGCCAGCACTACCGCCGCCTTGAGGGTGGCGATGCCAATGGCGCCCAGGAAAGACCCGTCTCCTTCGCCCAGCAAGGCCACCAATATCAAAAAGGGTACGACGGCAATGTCCTGAAGCAGCAATATTGCAAATGAGACTTGACCGAAACGGGACGTCAATTCACCCTTTTCCTTCAGCAACTGGAGAACAAAGGCGGTTGAAGACAAAGCCAGACCACAGCCGATTATTGCCGCCGCCTCTTTTGAGGTTCCCAAGGCCCAGGCAATGCCGCCGATTATAGATCCGGTTATAAGAACCTGAAGCAGGCCCAGCCCGAAAATATAACGCCTTAGGGATTGGAGCCGTTCGACCGACAATTCAAGCCCGATCATGAACAGCAGAAAGACCACGCCAAACTCAGCCAGCGTTTGTGCGTTTTGCGAATCTCTGATGATGGCCAGACCAAAAGGCCCGATGATTATACCTGCCGCAAGATAACCAAGCACCGGGCTGGCCCGCAAGCGCCGAAGCAAAGGGACCACCACCACCGCCGCCAAAAGAAAAATCAATACATCGTATAAAATTTCAGATTCGTTCATAACATCACACCAGATAAACCAACCATGCCCCGCTGGGCCGGAACGTCAACGGCCTCATTGGGATAAACCCAGCCCGCCGCCATTAAAATCAGCAAGTCCTGAAAGACTAATTCCATCTCGTCCCTCCCTAAAGATTAAGGAAAGCCTAGAGCAAAAAATTTGATAATGAAAGATGGCGCGGCTGGGAGGAAGTATTAAGAGCTTGGCCCTACTTCGCATAAAGCTTCCGCCGCCGCTAAAGCTATGGCGGACAAGCCGGAGGGCACTCCGCTTCGCAATTCAAGGCTCCTTAGGGCCTGGTAAAGTCCGTCTTCGTTTCGCTTTGCTGCACTACGACGAGGCATCCGTTTCGCACGCTACTCCTCATTAATCTCGTCGTAGCTAAATTTTGCCAGGGCAAAATTAGCGAAGACGGATGGCGCGCCCGGAGGGATTCGAACCCCCGACCCCCAGATTCGTAGTCTGGTGCTCTATCCAGCTGAGCTACGGGCGCAGTGCCTGCGATCCGCGGTTCGCCGCTCCGGCGCGGGAGGCGAGGCGCGCGGACGTTACTGAAATCGCGCACTATTTACAAGCCGGCCTCGCCGGGGGCGGATGCTTGCAATCCTTAATATGGGTTGTGGTGCAAATTGGCATTGAGTAAACTGCGCGCGATTTCGGGGGGTTGACGGTATTTTTAATGTTGTAATAACCATTTGTCTTGCCCTCTAGCCCTCGCCGTTTGAACAAGAACTCATGTGAGGCCCGTAAATGGCCCGGAAAATTCCCGTTGCACTGACTCTCTGGTCGGCGTTGCTCGTCGCCGGCTGCGCATTCACGGCGGACACCCTCTGGCCGGCGCTGACCGGCGCGGACCCGTCCGGCGAG
>JADFFP010000067.1 GCA_022568115.1 Pseudomonadota bacterium
GGTTGAGCATGGCGGCGGCGGATCCGCAACGGCGGGTCCGATTGGCCGCGATATTATGCGCAAGGCGATTGAACTGGACCCGATGGCCAAACCGGTCGAGGCCGATTTGCCGGAGCCTGGAATTAAAGAGGCCGAAAATGGCTAGAAGTCTTTATTTTGCCCCGCGCACCTTTGATCTGTCGCCCGGCCAGCGGCTCCGCAAGATTAACTGGCTGATGGTGCTGACGTTAAGCGCGGTCGCCGGGATCGGCTTTGCCATGCTCTATTCGGTGGCTGGCGGGTCGTGGGACCCGTGGGCCAAAAATCAGGCGATCCGGTTCGGGTTTGCACTGGTCATTATGATCGGGATTGCGCTTCTGGACCTGAAGTGGCTGATGGGCCTGGCTTATCCGGTCTATGCCGGGGCGCTGGTGTTGCTGGTTCTGGTGGAGTTGCTGGGTTCCTCGGGGATGGGCGGCCAGCGCTGGCTGGATTTGGGGTTGATTCGCATTCAACCCTCAGAGATCATGAAAGTGGCGGTGGTTCTGGCGCTGGCGAAATATTTTCATACCCTGACCCCGGAAACCTATCGTCATTACAAACATTTAATCATTCCGGTCCTGTTGATCGCCATTCCCACGGCGCTGGTGATGCGCCAGCCGGATTTGGGCACTGCGGCGTTACTGGCGCTGGGCGGTCTGGGGGTGATATTCGTGGCCGGCGCCCGGGCCTGGATATTCTGGGCCGGGATCATCGGCGGGCTGGGCGCTGTTCCCTTTATTTGGCGCAGATTGATGGATTATCAGCAAGACCGGATTTTGACCTTTCTGAACCCGGAAAGCGATCCGCTGGGGGCCGGGTATCAAATTATTCAGTCCAAAATCGCCCTCGGTTCCGGCGGTTTGTTCGGCAAGGGGTTCATGCAGGGGACCCAGAGTCATTTGAATTTCCTTCCCGAAATGAAAACCGATTTTATCTTCACCGTGCTGGCGGAAGAGTTTGGCCTGGCCGGCGGGCTGACCCTGATCTCGCTTTATGTTATCCTGCTGCTCTACGGCCTTTATATTTCGGTCAGCTGCCGCAGCCAGTTTGGCCGCCTGCTGGCCGGCGGGCTGACGTTTATCCTGTTCCTTTATGTTTTTATCAATATCGGCATGGTGACGGGACTGCTACCAGTGGTCGGTGTGCCGCTGCCGCTGGTGTCCTACGGCGGGTCAGCGATGCTGACCGTGATGGTTGCCTACGGCCTGATTCTCTCGGTCGGGGTCCAGCGCGGCGTCAACCTGGCCCGCAAGGACAGTTTTTCTTAAAACTTAACCCTCTTCCAGCGAAAACAGATCGGTATTTCCGCCGATCGCGGCGGTGTTGATGGTCAGCGTTTTCTCGGTGGCGAAACGCAACAGGTAGTGCGGCCCGCCGGCTTTCGGCCCGGTGCCGGAAAGTCCCTGGCCGCCGAACGGCTGAACCCCGACCACCGCGCCGATCATGTTGCGGTTGACGTAGGTGTTGCCGATCCGGGCGCCGGCGAACAAATCAAGCCAGCGTCCCTCGATCCGCGAATGGACGCCGAAGGTCAGGCCATAGCCGGTCGCCCCGATTTGCTCCAGAACCTTGTCCAGGTCCCTGGGCGCATAGCGGATGACATGCAGGATCGGCCCGAACACTTCATCCTCGAGGATCGAAAGATCGGAAATCTCAAAAATATGCGGGGCGAAATAAGAACCCGGGCCGAGGTCTTTGGGAAGCTTGGCCTTGGCGATCAGTTTGCCCTCCTTAATCATCCGCCGGGCATGGGCCTCGAGCTCGGCTTTGGCGGCGTTGTCGATCATCGGGCCGATATCGGTGGCAAGTTCGGCCGGGTCGCCGACCTGGCGTTCGGCGAGAGCCCCTTTGAGCATTTCGATCACCTTATCAGCGATGCTGTCCTGGAGGAACAGCACGCGCAGCGCCGAACAGCGCTGCCCGGCGCTGGAAAAAGCCGAGGTCATGACGTCGTCGGTGACCTGCTCCGGCAGCGCTGAGCTATCGACGATCATGGCGTTCTGGCCGCCGGTCTCGGCGATCAGGGGAACCAGCGGCCCTTCTTTCGCGGCCAGCGTCTTATTGATGGCCTGGGCGGTCCAGGTCGAGCCGGTCAGCGCCACACCGGCGGTCCGGGGGTCCGCCACCAGCACCTTGCCGACCATTGAGCCGGGAGCGATAATCAGATGCAAAACCTCTTTCGGGACGCCGGCCTTAAACAAAAGACGCACCGCTTCGGCCGCCACCAGCGGGGTTTGCCCGGCGGGTTTGGCGAGCACCGCGTTGCCGGCGGCTAATGCCGCCACCACCTGGCCCAGGAAAATCGCCAGCGGGAAATTCCACGGTGCGATGCACAGGAACACGCCGCGGCCATGGAGGCTGAGCTGGTTGCTCTCCCCGGTCGGGCCCTTGAGGATTTGCGGCTGGGCGAATTTCTCCCTGGCCTGCAGGGCGTAATAGCGGCAATAATCGGCGGCCTCGCGCATCTCGGAAAGGCCGTCGGCAATCGTTTTTCCCGCTTCGCGGCAGGTCAGGTCAATAAAGGTCGCGCGCTGGTCCTCGATCAGGCCGGCCATTTTGTCGAAAATGTCGGCCCGGGCATTGCCCCCAAGCGCATCCCAGGCGGGCTGGGCTGCTTTCGCAATCTCGAGCGCGCGCAGCATGTCTTTTTTACTGGCAGCGCGGGTGATGCCGACCACCATTTTGGGATTTTGCGGCGCGGTGACGTTAACAGGCTTCGATTTGACCGGCACCCCGGCGATCATCGAGGAGCCGTCGTATTTGTCATTTTTCTTCTTATCCAGCGCGGCCAGAAATTTGCCGGCGGAGAGCGGGGAGGTCAGGTCGATCCCGCGCGAGTTCTTGCGGTCGCCATAAAGGTCGGCCGGCAGCGGAATATGGGCATGGCGCTTGTTTTTGTAATTCATCACCGTGGAATGGGGATCCTGGACGATTTCCGGGACCGGTATCCGGGCGTCCATGAAGCGGTTGACGAAGCTGGAATTGGCGCCGTTCTCCAACAGCCGGCGCACCAGATAGGGCAGCAAATCCTCGTGCGCGCCGATTGGGGCATAGGTGCGGATGCGCAGGGTTTGCCTGAGCACTTTCCGGGCCGCCTTGTACAAAAGGGCGCCCATGCCGTGGAGGCGCTGGTATTCAAATTCCGCATCACCCGCCATATGGGCGATCGCGGCGATCGAGTGGGCGTTGTGGGTGGCGAACTGGGGATAAATGGCTTCCGGCGCGCCGATCATTTTTTTGGCGGTGCAGATATAGCAAAGGTCGGTCGAAGCCTTGCGGGTCCAGACCGGGTAATCATCGAGGCCGAGCTCCTGGGCGTGTTTAATCTCGGTATCCCAGTAGGCGCCCTTGACCAGGCGCACCGGGAAGCGCCGTCCGGTCTCGCGGCCCAGCGCGATCAGCCAGTCGATCACATAGGGGGCGCGTTTCATATAAGCCTGGACCGCCAGGCCCAGCCCCTGCCAGCCCTTTAAGCCGGGATCGCGGGCGAGCGCTTCGAGAAGCTCCAGCGAAATGTCCAGCCGGTCGGCCTCCTCGGCATCGATGGTCAGGCCGATGTCATAGGATTTGGCCTTCAGGCACAACTCCTCGACCCGCGCCAGCAGCTCATCCATGACCCGCGCCCGCTTAACCGCTTCATAGCGCGGGTGCAGCGCCGAGAGCTTGATCGAAACGCTGGAGCGCTCCAGGTGGGTTTTGCCTTGCTCGGCGGTTTGTTCGCCGACCGCGGTGATCGATTCAAGGTACAGCTTCTGGTAGCGCCGGGCGGCGGCCTCGGTCCGGGCTCCTTCGCCCAGCATATCAAAGGAAAACAGCTGGTCTTCGGTACCCAGCTTGGCGTGCTGGCGCAACGCTTCATCCATGGTGCGGCCGAAGACGAACTGGCGGCCCATGATTTTCATCGCCTGTATGACGGCGGTGCGGATGACCGGCTCGCCGAGGCGGTTGATGGTCTTGCCGATCCACTCAATAGGATTCTTGACCAGCTCTTTGTCCAGCTTGACCAGCCCGCCAGTCAGCATCAGGCCCCAGACCGAAGCGTTGACCAGCAGGTTCTCCGATTTCCCGGCGTGCCGCTTCCAGTCGCCGGCCTTCATTTTCTCGGCGATCAGCAGATCCTGGGTGGCGGCGTCGGGAATGCGCAGCAGCGCTTCGGCCAGGCACATCAGCGCCACCCCCTCCTGGTTGGAGAGGCCAAACTCCTGCATGAAGGCGTCGAGCGTCCCGCGCTCGGCCTTCATGGCGCGCGAGGCGAAGACGATCTCGGCGGCGGTTTTGGAGACCGAAGGCTGCTCACTGGCGGCGATCGGGTAGCCGGCCATCAGGGCGCCGAGGGCTTGTTCCTCATCCCGGTACTTGGCGTCCAGCAGTGGCTCTAGAGCTTTTTGCAGGCCGGTGGAGGTGCGCATGCTGATTGGTTTCCTCGTGAATATCTGTCGGGTCAAAAAGTGCCCCCTTGTATGGGATTTTTTTGCCCTTGAGTAAATGGCAATTTTGGATGGCCGGTGGCTATTCGCCGATCGTAAATCTAAAGCGAACGCGGCAAAATAAAACGTTTCAATTCTCCGCCCCCTTCTTTCAGGTTGGCCCAATCCTCACCGGGAAAGGCGATTTCCGCCAGAGCCGCGGTGGGGAATTTAAATTCCATGGCGGCGTAGTCTTCATGTGATCCCGCCTTCGCCAGCCGCAACGCCAACTGGTGCAGGCCCGGGTTGTGGCCGGCGATCATCAGGCGGGCGGCGCTGGCCGCGGCTTTGCCAATGGTGTTCAAAATCGTTTCCGGTGAGGCCAGGTAGAGAATTTCCGGATACTGGATGAAGACCTGCCGGGCCATGCCCTTTTGCAGCAGTTCCAAAGTCTCGCGGGTCCGGGCCGAGGGCGAACTGATAATCAGGTCCGGGATTAACCCCTCATCCTTGATGTAAGCGCCGATCGCCCTGGCGGCTTTTCGCCCCCTGCCGTTTAGGGGCCGGTCAAAATCCACACACCCCGGATCGCCCCATTTCGACTTGGCATGACGCAACAGAAAAAGTGTTTTCATGGCCCGGTATTAACAGGTCTTGGGGGTGGACAACAGTCCCTTGATAATGTCGGCCCCCGGGCGTATATGAAGGGCCACAAAATTCTTCAGGGCCGTTAGCTCAGTCGGTAGAGCGCCTGACTCTTAATCAGGATGTCGCAGGTTCGATCCCTGCACGGCCTACCAGATTTCTATTACATTTACAGGTTTGTGATATGTGTTCCCTGCGGTATCAAAGGCCTTCATTATGACGACAAAATTGGTTGAATAGGCCTCCGAACACGGCCAAATCAGCAAAATCTGGTTTTTAAACGGCGGCGGCGGTGAAACCACTTGATAGACAATAAAAATTGGCTAAGATACCCCGAAGCCCAAGGTTGTCCGGGCAATATAGTTTAAGAGGTTTAAATGAAAAAATTGAAGTTTTTGATTGTTTCGGCGGCGCTGATCGGCTTTGGCTTTTCCGTCAATGCCGCTATTGCCGGCGGAGGCGAAAAACACGTCCATGAAGACAAGGAAACCGTCCACGAAGACGGGGTATCCGGCAACGAAGCCGAGGAACACGTCCACGAATTCGAGGAAGGCGCCAGCGCTTTAAAGAAATGCCTGGCCTGTCATTCCGTTGTTGAAGGGAAAAACATGCACGGACCCAGCCTGTTCGGTATGTTTGGGCGCGTCCCGGGAACCATGGATGGTTTCAAGTACTCCCCCGCCATGACCGCCTTTGGCGAGGCTGGCAACGTCTGGAATGCCGAAACCCTGGGGGCCTACCTGAGAAATCCGAGAACAGCAATCCCAGGCAACCGGATGGCGTTCCCGGGAATCAAGGACCAGGATGACCTTGAGAATCTTCTCCACTACCTTGAAACCCTGAAAGCGGAGTAGCGGTCCAAAAACATGGAATCCCGCGGGGGTGGCTTCGCGGTATTTTTTATGGCCATAGACCCCGCCCCTAAAACCACGTCCGCAATCCGAACACGGCGGTAAAATAGTTTGGTCTTTCTCCCTTGCCGCGAACAATTGCGGCGGTATCGCCAAACCTGTGAAACCATGAAAAGCCTATATAGGGGGCGAACTCACGCTTGATTTCATAGCGCAGGCGCAGCCCAATCTGCAGGTCGTTCAACCCTTTGCCGACATCAAAGGGGCTTACCCGCTGGACCGCAAAATTGGTCTCAAAGCGGGGCTGTAAAACAACTTTCTGACTGAAAAGCAAATCGTAAGTGGCGGTAATGCGGGCAGACACATCCCCGTCATGGCTGATGAACAAAACCGGCCCGACCTAAAACTTATAAGGGGCCAGGCCCTGAAAGCCAAAGACCAGAAAACCCCGGTCCTGATCTGGTCCTGCGCCAAAGGTCCGGTCATAGCGAATCCCGGCCTGGACATCCCAAAAGGGGGCAATCATGCGGCTGTAAAGCAGTTGTATTTCCCCGTCGCCAGCGCCCGGGCCGGAAACAGTTGCTTCCCCCTCGGTCTTGAACCAGAACTTGTGGGTATCGGTTCCGACCCAGCCCTGGGCATCCCAACGCATCATATTCATGCCCGTAACAGCCCGGAATTCCAGCTGTTCAATCAGCAGAAAACTGAAAACCTGATTATCATCAACCGGCTGAGGCCAGTCAGATTCCTCCTCGGCGCTCGCCACTGGCACCAGTGCCGATGCGGCAATAATCAGAAAAGCTACAGTGAAAGCTTTGCTTGTCCCTTGGCGCTTTTTCATGAGCCGGTCTCCCCGCCATAGTCGGTTACCGAGACGATCCGGAACATGCCCATGTCCATGTGGTAAAGAAGATGGCAGTGAAAGGCCCAGTTGCCCGGGGCGTCGACTGAAATGATCACCGACAGCTGCTCTGCCGGCTTGA
>JADFFP010000068.1 GCA_022568115.1 Pseudomonadota bacterium
TGATCGCCGATGCGCCTTGGCTGGAATCGGCCCCGTTTCGCCGGGCGGCGGAGCAGGCCGGCATCGATCTGGTGCTGGTGCTGCCGCTTCATGCCGATCGGGAAACGGTAGCAAAGGTGGCCGGAAAATCTGCTGGGTATCTCTACCTCCTCAGCCGCAAGGGCGTGACCGGGGTTGACCAGGAAGCGGGCCTGCCGAGCCGGGATTTGATGCAAGACTTAAAAAACCTGAATGCGGCGCCGCCGGTTCTCGGTTTTGGCGTCTCCACCCCGGAGCAGGTGTGCGCGGCGCTGGAAGCGGGTTGCCGGGGGGTGATCTCGGGCTCGGCGGTGGTGCAAAGGGTTGAGGATTACGTGACAGGAAAAGCCCGCCTTGAAGGCCTTTTTGCGTTTATAAGAAAGATGAAGGACGCAACCAGATAGCGGTTCCAGGCCCTAATCCCTGAAAAATTCCGCGGCATCGAGAAGATCGATATCATCGCGTTGACGCAGTTTTTCCATGAACCAGTATTTGTGCGAGGCGCCGAACATGATCAACACCCGCTTGCCCTTGAAGATGTTGTGCTGCAGCGCCTGTGCAATCAGCGCGTAATGGCCCTGATTGATGTTGCTCCAGCCGCCCGGGCCAAGCTCGTCATTGAAATAAACGTCATAGGGCCGCCAGCCGTTTTGCTGGAGCAGGTCGTATTCGGCGCTGTGGATAAACAGCGGATCGTCCCAGCGGCCGCCGATCGCCGCTGACATTTCACGTTTGGCGGCCCGGCTTTTGGCCGTTTGTCCGGCCCGCGCCGGGTCGTTTTCTATTCTATCAAGCGCGCGGCTGCGGTAGCGGTTCATATAGCTGTTCCAGGCGGCCGCGCCGATAATCTCGAAGTCCATCTCTTCGGTTAGCGGGAACAGCACCTCGGTGTATTCCGGGAACACGCTGACCCGGGGCTCGCTCACCCGGCCGGTTTCCTCAAAGCCCTTGATCGCGGCATCCAGCCGGTTGGGGGGAATTTCGGTGATAACGATATCAGGGCCGATGCGCCGGATCACATCGCGCAGGACCTCCAGCGAATAACGTTCGGACGTTTCATGCCCGTCGTGGATCATCCCCAGCACCACCACCTGATTGGGCGGGCCGCCCATGACGGTTATCCGCGCCGGCAGCGGGATGATCGAGACGGTGTCCGAGCCCTCCGAGGCGACATAAAGGGTATGGCCGAAGATGCGCATGACGATCGGGGTCTCGCCGACCTCGATATTTTCAATGACGTCGAGGCTTTCGAGATCGATCACGGAGACCGTGGCGGCGCGGGAATTGTTGACAAAGGCATAGCGCCGGTCCGGGCTGACCGCCACCGAGAAAGGCCGGGGGCCGATGCCGCCGGCAATCTCCGCCACCACCTTAAAGGAAGCGGTGTTGATAAATTGAACCTGGTCAGCGCCGCCGCAGCTGACAATGTAGCTGACCTCATCGATCGTCAGGCTGCCGCCCAGCGGCCCGTCACAGACCGGGACGCGCGTTACCTGTTCGCCGTTCAGCAGGTCGATGACGCTGACGGTATCCTCATCGCGGTTGGGAATGAACGCCAGCACCCCGTCATGGGTGACGTCCGCCGGATAGGGCCGCTTGCCGGTCGGATAGGTTTTGACCTCCTCACCCATGACCCGGTCAAAGACCGTGAAGGTGTCATTAAGCTCGCTGACGATATAGGCCAGATCGCCACCCCGGTCGGGGGCAAACAGACTGGGCCCGGCGCCGACCCGCCAGGCCATGGTGGTGGGCCTGCCGGCGTTATCAAGAATATGCAGGTAGTCCGAGCTGAACGCGGAGACCAGCCAGCCGCCGAGGCTTTTGACCAGATCGAGGGGGGTGTCCGGGGCGTCCCAGCGGTCAACTATTTTCCGGGTTTTGAGGTCGAGGACCTCGATCCGGTCATCGCCGGCGGCGGCGATATAAAGCCGTTCCCCTTCCTTTTGCATGCCGTGGGGGTTGGCGCCGACCGCAATGACCGCCTCGACCATAAAGCCATCCCCGGCCGTTATCTCTTCCGCCTGGCAGGAAATCAGGAGCAAACAGAATATTAAAATTATAATCGGCATGACAGAAAACTCCCGGTTTATAAACCGCCCTCGATCTTACACGGTTCTTGAGTGTTTTGAAATTGCCAAAAGAGGGAAACATCCATATAACAGGCCTTGGCCGGGCCCGTAGCTCAGATGGGAGAGCGCTGCGTTCGCAATGCAGAGGCCGGGGGTTCGATTCCCCCCGGGTCCACCAGGCTTCGCTCTTCGAGCTACGCCTGGCAAGCCATTTATGGCTTTGACAGGTAGTAGCACGATTAGAGCGGTCCTGTCCGGCGTAGTCCGGCGAAGCCCGGCGAAGTCAGAAAGACGAAGATGGGCGAAGCCGGGCGAAGACGGACAAAATGAGGATAAAAGATGTACTTTGTTTACCTTATTCAGAGTGAGCCATATCCTGATCAAAAATACTACGGGATTACATCCAACATGGAAGCCAGGTTAAGAGACCACAACGCTGGAAAATCCCCACATACGTCTAAATACGTGCCTTGGAAATTAGTGACATTTGTAGCTTTTTCTGACAAAAGCAAAGCTCATGCATTTGAAAGATATATCAAAAGTCATTCGGGTAGGGCTTTTGCCAACAAACATTTGTGGTAAAAATTTTATGCGGGCTTCGGGTGGCTGACGCCAGTTGGCCATCCGAAAACGCAAATTGGGCGACCAGGCTACGCCGTAGCGTAGCGACAGCTTCGCCCAGGCGAGAGGAGTGTCGCCCGACTTGTCCTCCGTAGCTTTACGCGAAGGAGGAAGCTTTAGCGACGGCGGACTGGCAAGTCCTATCTCTTTGTTTCTTTATAAGTCGGAAAAATATTCATTGAATAATGGATAAGGAAGGGGACGAGGATAATAAAAGTAAAATAAATAAAACTTTCATCCACACCCCAATCTCGATCAAATAAATCTATGTCATGACTAAGCTTTTTTGAAAACCCAAAAAGGATGAGGCGGGAAACCACAATACTTCCAACACACATTCCCAAAAAGGGCCAAAGGGTTTCCTTTACTAATTGTCTTATTTTTACCGGCTTTTGGTTCGAAAAATCGTAAAATTTCAAAAGCCTGACCTCATAAACCTCAGACAAAAAATAAATGGAAAATCCAAAAACAATTGAAATAAGCAAAGAAGCGACAATAGAAATGTCCTCATAGAAAGCGGCATCGAAAAAAATTTTAAAATAGATAAAAAGGAAAAAAGCCCAGGCACCGACAAATTTAACCATGGGGACTTTTCCTTACTCTTTGGGTTTTATTGGAATTTTATACACCTCTTGTTTTCCAAGCACAATCTTTATACCCTCTTTTCGTGAAATTGCTTTGAGATTTTCTAAGCTATTGAAAGGGGCCAACGGATAAAAATGAAATACCTTTTACTGACATCTGCACTCATTACTGGTTTAATGACCGGCGGCACTTACGCCGGGGAGGAGCAAACCATGTCAGAGATCGAACATCTGCGTCCGCAGGTCTATATTGACAACAATTTGCCGTTCTCGGCTGCGGTGCGGGTCGGGGATATGATTTATCTTTCCGGCCAGGTCGGGACCCTGCCGGGAACCAAAGACTTGGCGCCGGGTGGCATCGAAGGCGAGACCCGCCAGACCATGGAAAACATCAAAATGGTGGTGGAAAAGTACGGATCAAGCATGGAGCGGGTGTTTAAATGCACCATTTTCCTGGCCGACATGGCGGAATGGGACGCCATGAATGAGATTTATGTGACCTTTTTCAAGCCCGATAAACTGCCGGCGAGATCGGCGCTCGGCGTCAATGGGCTGGCGCTCGGCGCCCGGGTCGAGATTGAATGCATTGCGCTGATTTCTTAAATATCGCTCACGCCAGTGAGCTTTGGCTATCGCTTCCGCCGTCGCCAAGGCTATGGCGGACGAGCCGCGGGGGCGCGCAACGATGCGCGAGGGCCGTTCGGCCCTAGTCGGCGCTAGGCGCACCTCCAGTTTATATCACCCTCACCCTATCCCTCTCCCCTCAAGGGAGAGGGGATTAGAAAAGTGCCCTTACTTAACTCCCTCTCCCCTCCGAGGGAGAGGGTGGGGTGAGGGGGTCTAATAGAAAACTAATCCCCGCCGCCGGTGACCGCTTTCATCAGGTCGTACCAGAAGGCGACCGCCTGATAGAAGCTTTTGACCAGGATTTTTTCATCGCGGCCGTGGGCGTTCATGCTGCCCGGTTCGGCGAAGATTGCCGACATGGCGTAAACCGGAATCCCGACGTTCCTGAGGTACAAGCCATCGGTGGCCCCGGTCGACATGTTGGGGATCACCGGAATATCGCCGAAATGCTTTTTCACCAAAGCGGTCACCGGCTCCATGACCTCGGGGGTCAGCGGCGATGGGTCGGACGCCTTCGGGATGTTCAAACGCTCCACCTCAACCCCCTCGATGGCCATCACCTCCAATAGTTTCGCTTCCACTTGATCGGCTGAGACGCCCGGGAATATACGGCAATTGACGGTCGCAACAGCGGATTGCGGCAGGGCGTTCTCGGCATGCCCGGCGCTCAGCATGGTCGCCACACAGGTGGTCCGGGTCAGGGAATTATACATCGGGTCGGTGCGCACCAGCGCCATCTGTTCAGGCGTCGCCTGGTCCATGCCAACCGCTGTCAGGGCCGCGGCAAAATCCCCTTCGAGGATTTTTGCGGTCGCGGTGAACTGGTTCCTGGTCACCTGGTTGGCCATGTCCGGGAAGGAAAATCCTTTCAGCCGCTCAAGCCCCGCCATCAGCTCATAAATCGCATTGTCGGGCCTGGGAACGGAGGAATGGCCGCCGGAATTCCTGACCGTGAAATTGAAGGTCAGGTACATTTTCTCGGAGGCCTGGACCATAAAAGCTATGTATTGGCCGCCCTCCATCAAGCCGCCGGCGGCGTCGGTGTTGAGCGCGAACTCGGCCTCGATCAGATCGCGCCGCTGATTGGCCAGCCAGTTGATCGAACCGCCGGTGGTTTCCTCATCGCCGGTCAGCACCATGATGATGTCCCGGTCCGGAACGTAGCCCTCGTCTTTCATGCGGATAAAATTGACCACCAGCGAGACCACCCCGGTCTTGTTGTCGCCGACCCCCCTGCCGTAAAAATAGCTTTCGTCCTCTTCCAGCGTAAACGGATCGCGGCTCCAGTCGCTGGGCAGCGCATCGACCACATCCATGTGCGCCATGACGATGATCGGCGCGCCCCCGGTTCCATCGCCACGGTAGCGGGCGACCAGCGTACCTACCTCAGGGCTGGGCCCGGTTACCAGCACGTCTTCGGGCGGAAAGCCGGCATCGGTCAGGCGTTTGGCCATCGCCTCCGCCACCACCACGCTCGAGCCGGAACCGTCATCGACGCTTTTTATGGCGATCAGCTGGGCCAATATTTCACGCGCCAGATCAGCATCGGGTTTGGGCGCCTGGTTCTGGTCGCAGGCCGCCACCATCAGCGACACCCCGATCGCCAGCAATACTGTTTTAAAAAATCCTGATTTTAAAACGCCTGTCATAAATCTTCCTTGAAATAATAGTGTCACATTTCCCCCCTAAGGTTTAAGCGTTTTGAAAACCGAAGGAAGAGGCTACACTGACGCCTCAAAGACAACAAGGAATTTTACTGCGTGGGCCTCTGGAAAATCTATTTACCTTCTGAAATTGCCCTTAAGACATAATCGCGGACGTATTCATACTTGGTTTTGTGCATGATGCGCTGGTTATAGTTGCCGGCAAAAATGACAATGTTCAAATCCAGTTCGGGAACGACAATAACGTATTGCCCGCCGTTGCCGCCGGCATAAAAGGCCTTCACCTCACGGCCCTCAAAAGGATAGTTGAATATCCACCAGCCATAGCCATAACCTTCAGCGCCAATGTTATTGATGGCTTCAGTACCTTTTTGGACCCAGTCCTGGCTGATAATCCGGGTCCCCTGCCACCTACCACCATCGAGATAAATTTGTCCCAGTTTCAGGAAATCACGTGGCTTTATTAGCAGCCCGCCGCCGCCATACCCCTCACCGGTGGGCGAGAGATTCATATGGTAAAGCCCCATGCCCAGGGGGTTTGCAAAATTGTCACGATAAAAATCCGGCAGCCAATCCCCGGTCGCCATGGCAACCACGCCACCGGCAAGGTTTTGGCTGCCGCTGCAATAGGCCGCGTGTTCACCCGGTTCATAAAGCATCTCCAGATCCAGTGTGAATTGGAACCAGTCGGGCTGTTCCTCCTGGTTTTGCATGGTGTCTTCGTTGCCGGGCGAGTCCGCTATAAAATCATCGCACGCCAGGCCCGGGGTCATGGTGATCAGGTTTTCCAGAACCATTCTTTTGGCCCGTTCATCGAGCCCCTCGGGCAAGTTTCCACCGTACATGGTTTCATACACCGGGGTATCCAAAGCGAGCCTGCCCTGATTGACGGCGATGCCGGCCAGCGTTGCGGTTACCGTTTTCGAGGCCGAGCGGGTGCCGTGAGGCATATCCTTGGAAAACCCGTGAAAATATTCTTCCAAAACCAGTTTGCCGCCTCTCGCCACCAAAAAACCGTGAATGTAAGGCGCTTCCAGGCCATCCATTGGCGTGTCGATGATCATCTGGATCATCTCAATGATCGGCTCAGCCGCCATGCCGACGTCTTCAAGCGAGGCGGTTTCCCAGCCCTCCCCCGCCTCTGGCGGGCTGTAGTGGTAAAGCTCATCGGTTTTTGGCCGCGGATAAAACGGGCTGGCCGGGTCATCGTCGGCGCGGATA
>JADFFP010000069.1 GCA_022568115.1 Pseudomonadota bacterium
TATCGCCAACAACGGGGTGCTGTTCTCGGAAAGCGCCCTTAAAGGCACGCACTTTATCGAGCTGTGTTCAGTGCGAAAAATTCCGCTTATTTTCCTCCAGAACATCACCGGCTTCATGGTCGGCAAAAAGGCCGAGACCGGGGGCATCGCCAAGGACGGCGCCAAGATGGTCACCGCCGTGGCCTCTTCCAATGTGCCCAAGTTTACCGTCATTATCGGCGGCTCGTTCGGGGCCGGCAATTACGCCATGTGCGGGCGCGGCTATTCACCACGCATGCTCTGGATGTGGCCCAACGCGCGTATCTCGGTGATGGGCGGCGAACAGGCGGCGGGCGTGCTGGCGACCGTCAAGGAAAGCGCGATGGCCCGCGATGGCAAGAAATGGAGCAAAGCCGAACGGGAGAAATTCATGGCCCCGATCCTGGAAAAATATGAACTGGAGGGACATCCCTATTACGCCTCGGCGCGGCTCTGGGATGACGGCATTATCGACCCCCGCGACACCCGCCTGGTTCTCGGTTTATGTCTCTCCGCCGCGCTCAACGCGCCGATCGAGGATACCAAATTCGGCATATTCAGGATGTAGCCGCATGAAATTCGAGAACCTGATCCTGGAGATCGACGGCCGCGGGGTGGCGGCGCTCTCCTTAAACCGCCCGGAACGCCACAACGCCTTCAACGATCAGGTGATTGCCGAGTTGAGCGAAGCCTTCGAACTTTTGGCCGGCCATAAAAGCGTCCGGGCGGTGATCCTCAAGGGTGAAGGGAAAAGCTTTTGCGCGGGCGGCGACCTCCACTGGATGAAAAAGGCCGCCGCCTATTCACAGAAAGAAAACCGGGCCGACGGGATGCGCTTGTCAAACATGTATGCGGCCCTGAAATCACTGCCAAAGCCGGTGATCGCGCTGGCCCACGGGGCGGTCATGGGCGGCGGCGCCGGGCTGATTGCCTGCGCCGATATCGCGATTGCTTCAAGCGACGCCAGGTTCGCCTTTTCCGAGGTGCGGCTCGGCCTGATCCCGGCGACCATATCGCCATTTGTGATCGCCGCGATTGGCGAGCGTCAGGCGCGCCGCTATTTCCTGACCGGGGAACGGTTCGGGGCGGATACTGCCCGGACGATCGGGCTGGTCCATGATGTGGTCCGCACCCCGGCTGATCTTGGGCCGGCGGCGGAGCGGATGATAAACCTGCTGCTGCAGGCCGCCCCGGAGGCGGTGGCGGGCGCCAAAGCCCTGATTGCTGAGGTCTCAAACCGCCCGCTATCAAAAGAGCTGCGCGCCATGACCGCCAAGGTGATCGCCGAGGTGCGCGCCGGCGATGAAGCCAAAGAGGGCCTGGCGGCCTTTTTCGAAAAACGGAAACCGGGCTGGTGCTCCAGCGATGAGTAAATATTACACCCCCTCACCTAAATCCTCTCCCACGTTGGGGAGAGGACTTAATTTTAGTCCCCTCTCCCTTGATGGGAGAGGGATAGGGTGAGGGTGATAAATTTAAAAACCGTCTAAAGAGTTTTAGGATAAATGATTAAGAAAATTCTGATCGCCAACCGCGGGGAGATCGCCTGCCGGATCATCCTGACCGCCAAGACTATGGGCATCAAGACGGTGGCGGTCACGTCCTTTGCCGACCGCTACGCTACCTTCGCCATGATCGCCGATCAGGTGATCCAGATCGGCCCCGCGCCCGCCGCCGAGAGCTATCTGGATATCGGTAAAATTCTCGCGGCGGCAATAGAGACCGGGGCCGACGCGATCCATCCCGGTTATGGCTTTCTGGCGGAAAACGCCGCCTTCGCTGAGGCCTGTCAAACCCAAGGCATTATTTTCATCGGCCCGGGGGCAAAAGCGATCCGCGACATGGGCCTCAAGGACCGGGCCAAGACGCTGATGGAAAGGGCCGGGGTTCCGGTGGTGCCCGGCTACCACGGCGCCCGCCAGGACCCCAAATTTCTCGCCGCCGAGGCCAAAAAGATCGGCTATCCGCTTATGATCAAGGCGGTCGCGGGCGGCGGCGGCAAGGGCATGCGGCTGGTCAAAAAGGCCGGTGAGTTCGCCGAAGCCCTGAAAGGGGCCCGGCGCGAGGCCGCCAATTCGTTCGGCAACGACCGGGTGCTGCTGGAAAAATACCTTGAGACCCCGCGCCACATCGAAGTCCAGGTATTCGGCGATGCGGCCGGCAATGTGGTTCACCTTTTTGAGCGTGATTGCTCGATCCAGCGGCGCCACCAGAAAATCATCGAGGAGGCCCCGGCCCCCGGCATGACCGATGTTTTAAGGGAACGCCTGACCGGGGCGGCGGTGCGCGCGGCCAAGGCCATTCATTATGAAAATGCCGGCACGATCGAGTTTATTGTCGACGCCGCCGGGGGCCTGACCGACCAGACCCGGTTTTACTTCATGGAAATGAACACCCGCCTGCAGGTCGAACACCCGGTCACCGAGATGGTCACCGGCCTCGACCTGGTGGAGTGGCAAATCCTGGTCGCCGCGGGCAATCCCCTGCCGCTCAAGCAGAAGGAGATCAAACTGGACGGCCATGCGGTTGAGGCCCGGCTTTACGCCGAAGACCCGGATCATGATTTCCTGCCCCAAAGCGGCACCATCTGCTGGCAATCTTTCCCTGACGAGGACGCCGCCTTCAGGCTCGAAAGCGGCTATGGTCTCGGCGATCAGGTGACGGTTCATTACGACCCGATGATGGCCAAACTGATCACCTGGGGCGAGACCAGAAAAAGCGCTATTGTCCGCCTCAAGCAGGTGCTGGAGGCCTCCGAAGTGGCCGGGATCAAAACCAACCTGGCGTTCCTGGCGGCGGTTTGTGGCCACCGGGAATTCTTAAGCGGCAATATCACCACCCATTTTATTGAAGACCATGATGGCGATTTTGCAACTGCCCCCCCCTACCCCCCGGAGGTGATGGTGGTGATCGCCGCCCTCACCTACCTGGACGACCGGCGCGAAGAGCGCCAAAGCGCCTTTGATGTGCCCGATCCGTGGTCGCCGTTCTCCGGCGAGGGCTGGCGCATGAATTACGACTATTCTGAAAACCTGAGCTTTGTTTATCTGGATCAGGTTTATCACCTGAGGGCCGAGCCCCTGCGCGGCGCCGGGGTCGCCACCTTTTACCTGGACGGTGACTATCTCGCCACCGGTCACCGTCAGCACGGCCATGAAATTACCTTTGAGTTGCAGTTTGCCGACCGGCGCGAGAGCATTGCCATCTCCGCCATATCCCACCTTGACCGGATTTTCCTGACCCGGGGCGGCCGCACCGACGAAGTGCGCCACCTTTTGCCGGAAGAGGAAATGGCCGGGGAAGCCACCGCCCCGGGCACGATTTCCTCCCCGATGCCCGGCCGCATTTTGGAGGTGCTTGCCAAAAACGGGCAAAACGTGACAAAAGACACGGCATTGATCGTCATGGAGGCGATGAAGATGGAATACACCCTGCGCGCGCCCAGAGACGGCCAGGTCAAGGGACTCGAGGCCAAGCCCGGGGCGCAGGTCAGCGAGGGCCAGATATTGCTGGAAATCGTATAGAGTTCACACAGGGTCTGAACCCAATTGGGGCATGAGGCTGCGTTGGCGATAAAATCGTCCGCAGTAAGGAGAAAACCGGAGTAGATATGGACTATCAGCGAGGATTTTCGACAAAGCAGCGGGCGATTTTAGCCCAACCTTTTCAAGGCCGCGTGAAAACCGGCCGGGTTGGCGTCGATGAGGCTTTCCATGGCCCCACCATGCCGCAGCCTCATCTCCTGAACCCGGCCAATTTTCGCAGAGAGCTTCACTGCGGCGCAGCCCATTCCCTAATTGGGTTCAGACCCTAGAAAGGATACCGCCATGTTTCAACTGCCCACCCTGAATTTCGGCCATGAGGACACCATCAATATGCTGCGCGACAGCGTCGCGGCCTTTTCCAACAAGGAACTGGCGCCGCGGGCCGCCGAAATCGACGAAAAAAACGTCTTTCCCGCCGACCTTTGGAAAAAACTCGGTGATCTCGGGATTCTCGGCATCACCGCGCCCGAGGAATACGGCGGCGCCAATATGGGCTATCTGGCGCATTGCGTGGCGATGGAAGAGGTCTCCCGGGGCTCGGCCAGCGTCGGGCTCTCCTACGGAGCCCATTCCAATCTTTGCGTCAACCAGATCGTCAGGAACGGCAATCCCCGGCAAAAAGAAAAATACCTGCCCAAACTGATCTCCGGCGAGCATGTCGGGGCGCTGGCGATGTCCGAGGCCGGGGCCGGTTCCGATGTGGTCAGCATGAAACTGAAGGCGGTGAAGAAAAACGATTGTTTTGTCCTGAATGGCACTAAAATGTGGATCACCAACGGGCCCGAGGCCTCGACCCTGGTGGTTTACGCCAAAACTGACCCGGGGGCCGGGTCCCAGGGGATTACCGCATTCCTGGTGGAAAAAGGCATGAAGGGGTTCTCGACCGCGCAAAAACTCGACAAGCTCGGCATGCGCGGCTCCAACACTTGCGAGCTGGTGTTCGAGGAGTGTGAAATCCCCTACGAGAATATTCTTGGCGAGGAAAACAAAGGCGTGCAGGTGCTGATGAGCGGCCTGGATTATGAGCGGGTGGTGCTCTCCGCCGGCCCGCTCGGGATCATGGCGGCGTGTCTCGATGTGGTACTGCCGTACGTGCACGAGCGCGAACAGTTCGGCAAACCGATCGGCACCTTCCAGCTGATGCAGGGCAAGATCGCCGATATGTACACCAGCTTCAATGCCTGCCGGGCCTACACTTACGCCGTCGCGGCGGCTTGCGACCGGGGCCAGGCGACCCGCAAAGACGCCGCCGGGTGTATTCTGTATTCGTCGGAAAAAGCCACCCAAATGGCGCTGGAAGCGATCCAGGCCCTGGGCGGCTACGGTTATATCAACGAATATCCGACCGGCCGGCTCTTGCGCGACGCCAAGCTTTACGAGATCGGCGCCGGCACCTCCGAGATCCGCCGGATGCTGATCGGCCGCGAGCTTTTCGATGAGACAACTTGAACGATAGTTACATCTGTAAGTAATATTTATACTGAAAAATAGTCGCTATTGAAGCATTATTGCTTATATTCGGAACAAGTTGGTCGCCAATTTCCCAAAAAACATGCAATAAATTATCCGCTTGTCCTTTTGTATATGTTTGTTTGCAGCATCATAAAATTTTTCAACCGGGCAAGAAAAGAAGGCCAATACATGCTTAAAGTAAAGGACGACCTGAACATGTCAGTATTCTCAGCAGCGGATTACGACGATCACGAACAGGTTGTTTTCTTTTCCGACCAGGACACCGGGCTGAAGGCTATTGTCGCAATCCACAGCACCGTACTGGGTCCGGCGGTCGGCGGCTGCCGGATGTGGAATTACCCCACCGAACAGGACGCCATTGATGATGTACTCAGGCTCTCGAAGGGCATGAGTTTAAAGAATGCGATGGCCCATCTTGGCCTGGGCGGGGGAAAATCGGTGATTATCGGCGATCCACGCACAGACAAAACCCCGGAGCTGTTCAAGGCCTTCGGCCGCTACATCGATCGCCTGGGTGGTCATTATATCACCGCCGAAGACGTTGGCATCGAGGTTGATGATATCCAGATCGTCGCCACCCAGACCAAATATGTCGCCGGCCTGGAGACCGGCGATCACCCGAGCGGCGATCCCTCTCCCTATACCGCCCACGGGGTTTTTTACGGCATCAAGGCGGCGGTCAGGCACCGGCTCGGCAAAAAAGACCTGGGCGGCCTGACGATCCTGGTCCAGGGCCTTGGCCATGTCGGCTACAATTTGTGCCGCGAACTGCATGAGGCTGGCGCCAAGCTGGTGGTCGCCGACATCAACCAGGGCAACGTTGACCGGGTGGTGAGCGAATTCGGCGCCAGGGCGGTCGACCCGGAGGCTATTTTTGAGCAGCCAGGCGACGTCTTCGCCCCCTGTGCGCTGGGCGCTGTCCTCGATGACCACACCGTTCTCAAGCTGAAGGTTCCGGTCATCGCCGGCGCCGCCAACAACCAGCTGAAGTACGACCACAACGGCGAGGAACTCAGGCGTCTCGGCATCCTGTACGCCCCCGATTATGTCATCAACGCCGGCGGCATTATCCAGGTCGCCAATGAAGTCCATGGCCGCGACACCGATGTCGGTGAGGGCATGAAAAAGGTCGAGGAAGTTTACGGCACCCTGATGGAAGTCTTCGAGGAAGCTGATAAAGAGGGCAAACCAACCAACCAAATCGCCGACACAATCGCCGAACGGCGGATTGAAGCCGCCCGCGCAAAAAAATCATAACTTCATATCCCTCTCGCAAGATAGCCTTTCAGGCTATCGCTCCGGGAGGGCGGCGAACGGTCGCCGCGCCAACGATTGTTGGCGTAAAACTTACCACCCACCCCACTAACCTGCCAACTGTTCACCAGCCTCTGTAAACTGTTATGCCTGTGAAAACAGGCCCCAAATTACTTTCTGTCATACCGGCGTAGGCCGGTATCCGGCAATTGTTTGCGCCACGCGCAAACCTTAAAAAAACAAAAGCCCAGACCCCCGCCTGCGCGGGGGTGACAAGGGGGTGGGGCTCGCGGGCATGACAAAAAACTTTGCCAACTGTCAACTGGCCTCTGTTAACTGTTATGCCGCGCCAACGATCGTTGGCGGGAAGAACGTCAAGGGGCCAAGCGGCCCCCGGCAGTCGTCTGCCGCCCTCCCGGCCCGTCCGCCATAGCCTTGGCGACGGCGGGAGCATTGGCCGGAGG
>JADFFP010000070.1 GCA_022568115.1 Pseudomonadota bacterium
CTTTCTATCTGTCACCACCCCCCGCTTATTATCTGTCACCCCCGCCCGCGTTTTATCTGTCACCCCCGCCCGCTTTTTATCTGTCACCCCCGCCCGCTTTTTATCTGTCACCCCCGCGGAGGCGGGGGTCTGGACATATTTACACAGCTCCACTGGCAGACAATTAGTCCTCCTCAGGCTTGCCGGATACCGGCCTAAAGCCGGTATGACTAATTTTTTTATTTTTTGAAAAGATAATCCCGGGTCAGCGGGACGGCACCGGGTTTTTTGGCCAGCTGGATCTGGAACACCACATGGCCCAGATGGCGGAAAGAAACCTCGGCGGTCGAGAGGTAAAAATCCCACATCCGGAAAAACCGCTGATCATAAAGCTTGATGATTTTCTTTTTGTGCTGATGGGTGCGGCGCCGCCATTCCTTCAAAGTCTCGGCGTAATGCAGCCGCCAGATCTCGATGTCGGTAATGTACAGCCCGGCTTTTTCGATATGCGGCGTCAGTTCACTGAGCGCCGGGGTATAGCCGCCGGGAAAGATGTATTTGAGCGTCCAGGCATCGGTCGCCCCGGGGCCATCGGCCCGGCCAATGGTGTGCAGCAGCGCCACCCCATCATCCTCAAGGCAGTCACAAACCTTGTTGAAAAAGGTCTGGTAGTGGCGCCGCCCGACGTGCTCGAACATGCCGACCGAAACGACCCGGTCAAAGGTCTCGCGGACCTCGCGGAAATCCTGCAGGCGGTAGCCAACTTTATCGGCCGCCCGGGCCTTGGCCGCGCGTTTTCTGGCGACACTTAATTGTTCCTTGCTTAAGGTAATGCCGGTGACATGGGCGCCGGATTTCTTGTGCAGGCTGAGCGCCAGCCCCCCCCAGCCGCAGCCGATATCGAGAACCCGCATGCCCTTTTTCAACAGCAGTTTTTTGGCGATCAGGGTCTTTTTATTTTCCTGAGCCTGCTCCAGGGTCTCGCCCGGCTTCTTGAAATAGGCGCACGAATACTGGCGGCCAGCGTCCAGAAACAGATCATAAAGCTCATCCGATAAATCATAATGATGAGCGACGTTTTTCCTCGAGCGGGCGACCGGATTGATGGTGCTGAGCCAACCCTTGAAGCGCGGCCAGGGGTTGCCGCCCATATTGTGAAACGCATTGCCGGGCCGCCATTCCATATTTTTTGCAACCAGGAGCAGGAAATCGTAAATGCCGCGGTCTCCATCCGGCAGCAGGGTCCCGTCCATATAGGCCTCGCCGGCCTTGAGACCGGGTTTGAACGTCACGCCCCAGGGTTTGAAATCCTTGGTCAGGCGGATCGCTGCCTCAGGCCCTTCGGCGCCGCCAAAGGTGTGGGCCACGCCGTCTGCATCGATAACGGTGAGGGTCCCCTCCCGGATCAGTTTTTTGAACAAGACCGATAATGGAAACATATAATATCCTTTAATCCGGGCCGACATTGGCATTTGAAAGGGTGATGTGCAAGAGAGGAAGCGGCGATGCCAGGGGCTTTTCTTCGGATTGCTAGCCGGAGGTGATGTAGGAGCGCAGCGCCTCGGCCTCGTGTTCGGTCTCGGAGATCCGTTCCTTGACCGCATCGCCGATGCTGATGACGCCGACCAGCTTGCCGTCTTTCAGGACCGGCATGTGGCGAAAACGGTGCTTGGTCATCAAGGCCATGACATCGCTGATCGAATGGTCAGGGGTGCAGGTGATCACGTCTTTAGTCATCAGGGACGAGACCGGGTCGGCGAGCAGGCTGGCGCCGGCCTCGGGCAGGGCGCGGACGATGTCGCGCTCGGACAGGACCCCGGTGATTTTGTCCCTGGGCCCCAAAACCAGCAGCGCGCCGATGTGGTGCTGTTTCATAACCTCCAGGGCATGCAGGATCGTGTCCTGTCCGGCGACGGAGATTACCTGGTTTCCTTTTTCCTTTAAAATCTTCGCAACGGTCATGGATTTCCTCCTCAAAAAATCCCAGCTCCTGAAGGCCATTATGCCTTATTTGGCATTACATGTCCAAAAGCGTTTAAAAATACCGCTTTTTACCGGGCCTGCACTTGACCCTAAAGATGTTTTCTTTAAAACCTCAGGGATGGGCGAAGAGATTGAAAAATCCAGATTCACCAAAGAGGATTTCCGTGAATTTGACCGGCGGCTTCGTGAAGAGGCCGATTTGCTGGAAGTGTGGTTCTCCAAACACCGCTTTGCCGAAACCGAACCGTACGGTGGCTATGAGCTGGAGGCCTGTATGGTCGATGAACATTTCCGGCCGGCTCCGAAAAACCATGAATTCCTGAAAAAACTCGACAACCCGTTGGTGGTTCATGAGTTGTCGCTGTTTAACGTCGAGTTCAATGGCGAGCCGGAGAAACTGACCGGGAAGGGGCTGAGCCGGCTGCACAAAGGGCTTGAGAAAACCTGGCAAGAAGCCCAGAAAACCGCCGCTGAAATGGGTCTTAAAATCCTCATGATCGGCATTCTGCCGACCTTGAAGAATAAAGACCTGTGTCCCGGGAATATGTCCTATGCCAAGCGCTACAAGGCGATCAACCAGCAAATCCTGCACTTGCGCAAAGGCAAGCCGATCGAGTTTGCCCTGAAGCTCAACGACGGCATTAAAACCATCCATACCGATGTCATGCTGGAGGCGGCCGCGACCTCTTTCCAGATTCACCTGAAGGTCAGGCCGCATAACGGCATCCGCTATTACAACGCCTCGAAAATCGCCTCGGCGCCGATGGTCGGCATTGCCGCCAATTCGCCCTACCTGTTCGGCCGGAACCTGTGGGCGGAAACCCGCATTCCGTTGTTTGAGCGCGCGGTCTCGGTCGGCAAATGGGATTATTGCGAGCGCGTAACCTTCGGCGTGCGTTACATTGAAAATTCCCTGTTTGGGGTGTTCCAGGCCAACCGCCAGCGCTATCCGGTGCTTTTGCCAAAACTGTTCGACGATCCCCCCCAGGAGATGCGCCACACCCGGCTGCACAACGGCACGATCTGGCGCTGGACCCGGCCGATTATTGGCAGGGACAAGGACGGCGCCCCGCACCTTCGGATCGAACACCGGCCGGTCCCGGCGGGCCCGACGGTCATCGACCAGATCGCCAACATGGCGTTTTTCTACGGGCTGGTGGAAATGCTGGTCAAGGAAATGCCCGACCTGGTCTGGGATATTCCGTTTTTTGACGCGCGCGATAATTTTTATCAGGCGGCCCGCCATGGCCTTGAGGCGACGGTGGTCTGGAAGGAGCAAAGCTATCTGCTGAAAGACCTGGTTTTGGAGGTGCTGCTGCCGCTCGCCCGCCAAGGCCTGCGGGTTCTCGGTATTGATCAGGAGGATAGCGATAGCTACCTCGGCATTATCGAAGCGCGCGCCAAAAGCGGCCAGAACGGCGCCACCTGGCAGCGCGCCTTCATGGCGGGGGGCGGGAAAAGCATGGAAGACCTGTGCGCGGCGTATTTCGAGCATCAGGAAAAAGGCCTTCCGGTGCACGAGTGGCCGATATAAATGTTGAAAATTAAAACCTCATTACCCGGCGGGTTTTTTGCAGCCGGGCCAAGGGATCTCAACCAACTGCTGGGCGGCCCGACGCTGTTTTACTTAAAGGGTGAGCGCGAACCGGCGCTGTTTGTCTCGGTGCTGCTGCACGGCAACGAACCGGCCGGGTTCAGCGCGATCCAGAAAGTCCTGGCCAAAACCGAATACGGCGGCGGAACATTGAGGCTGCCGCGCTCCCTGATCCTTTTCATCGGCAATGTGGCGGCGGCGGAGGCTGGCCTGCGCCACCTGCCCGGGCAACCCGACTACAACCGCATCTGGCCCGGCGCCGGAGCACCCAAGACGCCCGAGCACAAAATGATGCGCCAGATCGTTGAGGAAATGAAATCCCGCGGTCTGTTCGCCAGTGTCGATCTCCACAGCACCACCGGCATGAACCCCCATTACGCCTGTGTTAACCAACTGGACGCCAGCTTTCTGCATCTGGCCTCGCTGTTCAGCCGCACGGTGGTTTATTTCCGTTTTCCGAAGGGTGTGCAGTCGCTTATCTTTTCGGAATTCACAACCGCGGTGACGGTGGAATGCGGCAAGGTCGGTGACAAGACCGGGGTCGAACACGGCGGGAATTTCCTGTCGGCGTGCCTGAAATTGTCAGAATTTCCGCGCCGCGAGGTGGCCGCCCACGACGTTAATCTTTATCACACGGTGGGCCGGGTGACGGTGGCAAAAGACGCCAGCTTCAGCTTTGGGGACGAGGCCGCCGACATTCGCTTTGTCGATCATCTCGACAGTTATAATTTCAATGAACTGCCGGCCGGGACGATTCTCGCCCGGGTGGATCAGGCGGACCGCCCGTTGATTGAGGTTCTGAACGAGCAAGGCCGCAACGTCACCGATGACTATTTCCTGATCGGGGACGGGTTTTTGAAAACCAAAGCCCGGGTCATGCCCTCGATGCTGACCAGGGACAAGAGCATCATCCGCAACGACTGTTTGTGCTATGTAATGGAGCGCTATCCGTTTGCCCTTGCGTCCACTGACGGTTAAGGTCTGCGCATGGACACCCATTTGAAAAAACGGTTTTTATATTCCAGCGCCGGGTTGGCTGTGATTGTTGTTCTGGTCGCATCCGTGATTTTTTTCCGGGTTGTTATCTTTTCCGGTAAACCGGTTACAGAGTTCCGGGAAATCCTGGTCTGGCAGGCGGCCGCATGGCTTCCATGGGCCTTTGTCCTGGCCCTGATAGCACTTCCCTTTGGCACAAAGTTGCAGGATATGATCAGACGCTGGAATTTGGCCGCCCATGTGATTGCCGCCGTGGTTATCGCCACCGCCGCCACACTGTGGTTCAAACTGGTCAGTGAGAACATCAGCCCGTTTCTGGATATGGAAGAAACCCGGTATGGGGTTTTCCCGTGGTTTTTCATTTTCTGGTTTTTCTTTGGCTTGTTTCTTTACTGGGGAGCGGTCGCCACTTTCGGTTTGACGGGTGAAGGGCCTCCCGAAAAACCAGCCAAAGCCCGCTTGATGGTCAAAACCGGCAAGGTCTCGGAAGTGGTCAAGCCGGAAGACGTGCTGTGGATCGAAGCCCAGGATTATTATTCGGTGCTGCACCTGGAGGGGCGCCAGTCATGGATCAAGATGACCATGAAAGAGCTGGAGGGCGCCCTTGATCCGGCAAGCTTCGTGCGCATTCACCGTTCGACCATCATCAACGTCAATCACCTGAAACAGATTAAAACCGAGACCAGCGGCAAATACACCGCGATCATGAACGACGGCAAAAAGCGCGCCATCTCCCGCCAGGGTTGGCGTGATCTGAAAAAAACTCTCAAGGCCACAAAATAAAACCCGTTACCACCCACGTGCAAAAAATGTCCTTTGGCGGGCGGTTCCGGTCGGTACACGGCTCTCCTGATCAATAAAGACAAATCACCCCTAATATTCCGGGCAAAACGACTGTAAGGGTTCGATGAGAAAATTTTTCCCAATTTTGCTGGGCTTTTTGGTCTTGGCACTTTTTGCATTTTTGATTGGCTGGGATGAAAGAGGACAGGAGGCCCCGAAACCGAAAATTGCCATTTTGCTGGCAATAGACCAATTTCCGGCGTGGTATCTGGATAAATATTCCGCTGCTCTGGATAAAGGCTTTCGGACGCTAAAAACCGAAGGCCGGTATTTTCCGGTTGCCTTCGTCAACCATGCACCAACCCTTTCCGGGGCAGGACATGCTACGCTAAGCACCGGAACCAATCCATCAAAACATGGCTTTGCTGCCAACGAATGGTGGTTCCAACTAGAAGATGGCAGCTATTCTTGGCAAAGTATTTTTAATGATCCGGCCTACCATTTCATTGGCCTCCCCGGTGATGAGCCCTATTCGCCGAAAAACCTTACAGCCTCCCCAATTTCCGAATGGTTTTTGGCGAACGATCCTGAAACCAGGGTTCTTAATGTCGGTCTAAGTGAAGTCACCCTTTTGTATGCCGCCCGGGGGCGGGCCAATGCTTTCTGGTTTTCCAATCAATACGGGGTTTTTGGTACTTCTACCTTTTATGCGGATACTATCCCCGATTGGGTTCAAAGATTTAACAGCGAATTTCTGCAAGATTATATGAAAACCAATAACACTTGGGATTTGGAGGTGCCCGAAAGGTTTAGAGCTTTAGCAGGCCCTGATGATAGACCTTTTGAAGCAGAGGGGGAAAATTTCACTTTTCCACACAAGCCACCGGACGGTTCAGTTTATAGCCCAATACCGGATGCCTCATTTCCGGAAACCATCAATCCGTCCGAAGGGGAAGCAACCCCGCCTGCCATTCATAACTGGTTTTACAATACCCCCTTTATGGACATTGCCCTTTTGGAGTTTGCCAAGGCTGGAATTGAAAAAATGGATCTCGGTGGTGGGGAAGGGGCCACCGACCTCCTGACGATCGCCCTGAATTCAGCTGACAACATCGGCCACAATTATGGCCCGAACAGCCTTGAGGTTCTGGATTATTTAATGCGACTTGATGCCTCCCTGGGAGATTTCATCACATATCTTGATGATCACTTTGGTCGTGATGGTTACGTTCTGGCGATCTCATCCGATCATGGAGTTGCCCCGGCCCCCGAATATACCTTGGAGAAAGGCGGTGTCGCGAAACGCCTGACTTTTGCTGAAATTGATGCCTATCTGGATGGAGTGGAATTATTTATAGCAAATTACGAAGGGGAGCGCGCCGACTTTCCTGAAGCCTTGGCCAAA
>JADFFP010000071.1 GCA_022568115.1 Pseudomonadota bacterium
CTGGTCGATTCTGATCACCGCCTTCCTGCTGCTGTTGTCCCTGCCGGTACTCGCGGGCGCCATCACCATGCTGCTCACCGACCGCAACTTCGGCACCGCCTTCTTCGACGCCACCGAGGGCGGCGATCCGGTGCTCTATCAGCATCTCTTCTGGTTCTTCGGCCACCCCGAGGTCTACGTCCTGATCGTCCCCGGCTTCGGCGTCGCCAGTCAGATTGTCTCGACCTTCTCAAGGAAGCCGGTGTTCGGCTATCTCGGCATGGTCTACGCCATGGTCTCGATCGGCGCGATCGGCTTCATCGTCTGGGCGCATCACATGTACACGGTGGGCATGGACGTCGATACCCGGGCCTATTTCCTCGGCGCCACCTTGGTGATCGCGGTGCCCACGGGTATCAAGATCTTCAGCTGGATCGCCACCATGTGGGGCGGATCAATCGAGATGAAGGTGCCGTTGATCTGGGTCATTGGCTTCATCGTGCTGTTCACCTTCGGCGGCGTCACCGGGGTGTTGCTGGCCAACACCGGCATCGATGTGGCGCTGCACGACACCTATTACGTGGTCGGCCATTTCCATTACACCATGTCCATGGGCGCCCTGTTCCTGATCTTCGCCGCCTTCTATTACTGGATCGGCAAGATGTGCGGCCGCCAGTATCCCAAGGGCCTCGCCAGGCTGCATTTCTGGGTGACGTTCATCGGCGTCAACCTCACCTTCTTCCCCATGCATTTCCTCGGGGTGGCGGGCATGCCGCGGCGCATTCCCGATTACCCGGACGCCTTCGCCGGGTGGAACATGGTCGCCTCCATCGGCTCCTATACCTCGTTCGCGGGGGCAATGATCTTCCTGCTCGTCGTCTGGAAGACCTTCACATCGGACGAGAAGGTCGCTGAAAACCCCTGGGGGGAAGGTGCTAAAACCCTCGAATGGACGGTGTCGTCGCCGCCGGCTTTCCACAGCCACGCAGAAATTCCCAGGGTCGATTAGGTCTCCTGGGCAACCATTGAAGAGGCACTTGTGACCGAACAAAGCATCGCCCTCGACCCGTCTGCCGTCGCAACGAGCGACGCCAGCGTCGGGGATTACTTCGCCCTGCTCAAACCCAGGGTGATGTCGCTGGTAGTGTTCACCGGTTTCACCGGGCTCTACCTGGCGCCGGGTGTCCTGCACCCGGTGCTCGCCCTGACTGCGGTGCTGTGCATCGCCCTGGGCGCCGGGGCCGCGGGGGCAATCA
The DNA here is from genome assembly GCA_022568115.1 of Pseudomonadota bacterium. Lineage (GTDB taxonomy): Bacteria > Pseudomonadota > Alphaproteobacteria > Sphingomonadales > SMXR01 > SMXR01. The sequence continues at coordinate 1,236 of JADFFP010000071.1, forward strand.
ACATGTGGTACGACCGCGACATCGACGCGCTGATGGCGCGCACCCGGATGCGTCCGGTCGCCGACGGCCGTATCGAGCCCGGCGTGGCGCTCGGTTTCGGCGTCTCCCTGGCGGCCGCGTCGGTAGCGCTCATGGGCCTCGCCGTCAATCCCATGGCGGCGGCGCTGCTCCTGCTGACCATCCTGTTCTACGTATTCATCTACACCATGTGGCTCAAACGCCGGACGCCGCAGAACATCGTTATCGGCGGGGCCGCCGGGGCCCTGCCGCCGGTTGTCGGCTGGGCCGCGGTCACCGGCGACGTCAGCATCTTTGCCCTGGTCCTGTTCGCCATCATCTTCATCTGGACTCCGCCACATTTCTGGGCCCTGTCCCTTTATCGCGCCGGCGATTACGACAAAGCCGGGGTGCCCATGCTGCCGGTCGTTTCCGGCGCGCGGATCACCAAGCGACATATGCTGGCCTATACGCTCCTGCTGTTTCCCGTGGCCCTGGCGCCCGCCCTGCTCGGCTTCACCAGCGCCTTCTATGGGGTCTGCGCCGCACTCTTGAGCGCCTCGTTCCTGGCCGCGGCGATATTGGCCTCGGCCGCGGCAAACTTTTTGTCCATTTTGGCGGACATGTCGGTACGTTTTTCAGCCAGCCCGGCATCCAGTTTTTTGCGCATGACCTTCAGGTGGGTTCGCGCCTCCATCCTGGCTTTGGCGGTCAGAAGGTCATAATCGGCTTCCAGTTTTTCGCTTTCCGCCTTGTAGCTTTCAGCCTGTTCCAGATCACCGTCAAGACGGTTCTGCCGCTCTTCCAGAATTTCCCCCACGCGCGGCAGGGCAAACTTGGCCATCACAAAATAAATAAACCCGAATGTAATGACCAGCCAGACAAGTTGCGGCAGAAAGGTTTCAAGTTCCAGTTGTGGCATAGCGCGGCCTTGGGTGTTGGTGCTCTAAGGATGTTAGAATACGAACAGCAGCATAAAGGCCACCAGCAGCCCGAACAGGCCGGTGGCTTCTGCCAGGGCAAAGCCCAGCAACACACGGGCCCACTGGCCATCGGCGGCTGACGGGTTCCGGAGAGCGCCCTGAAGGTAGCTTCCGAAGATGTTGCCGATGCCGATACCTGCTCCGATAAGAGCGGTACAAGCCAGTCCGGCGCCAATCAGTTTTGCAGCTTCTGCTTCCATTTTAAGATCCTTTCTTTGGTCGGTTGGTTCAGATTAATGTTCAATATGGAATGCGTCGTTCAGGTAAATGCAGGTTAAAAGCGCAAACACGTAAGCCTGCAGAACAGCAATTAATATCTCAAGCCCGGTCAGGGCTATAATCCCCAAAAGGGGTAAAATTCCAGGAACCAGATAATACGATCCCAGCGGGACGATAAAACTGGCGATTACCTTCAGCATGGTATGCCCCGCCATCATGTTGGCGAACAGCCGGACCGACAGGCTGACCGGGCGGGTCAGGTAAGAAAGCAATTCAATCGGCACCAGAATCAGAGCCAGGACCATGGGTACCCCGGAGGGAACGAAAAGCCTTAGAAAGCCAATCCCATTGTTGATAAAACCCATTACCGTCACCATCAGAAATACAAAGGCGGCGAAGGCGAAGGTGATAACTATATGGCTGGTGACGGTAAAAGCATAGGGGAGCATTCCTATCAGATTGGCAAACAGGATGAACATGAAAAGCGTAAAAACGAACGGGAAAAACCGTTTGGCCTCGGTCCCGGCCGACTCATAGAGCATCCCGGCAATAAATTCGTAGACTATTTCAACCATGGACTGCCAACGGCTGGGAACCGCACTGGCATGGCGCATGCCGCCGGCGACAAACAGCCAGATCAGCAGCACAATAATCACCATAACCAGCGAAGCGTTGGTGAAATCGAAGAACGAGGCGAACTCGTCCTTGAAAAGGGGAGTAACCTTAAACTGTTCTAGAGGACCATGTTGTTCGGCTGCCACGTCACCTGTTCCAAATCTCTACTTGTCCTGCTCCGGGGGGAGATCTCCCCCAATCTTTTGCGCCGCCTTGTAAACGTTCCTGAAGCCCGCCGCAACCCCTAAGAAAAAGAAAATTACAAACAGCCACGGGGTCGTTCCAAGCCACTTATCAAGGTACCATCCGATCGCACCGCCAATCGCCACGGCAAGCACCAGTTCAAGGCCGATCCGGTAGGCTTTGCTTACGTCCCGGTCGCCCTTTTGCTGGTACTTTCTGGTGCCGGCTTGCTTTTCTTTCTGGGCTTTTTCGAGGCGCTTGTCGAGCACCTCAAGACGGTCTTTATCTTCTTTTTTGGTCATGATTTTCTTTAGAGCCGGGATTAGGCGAAAGCGCGCATTTCTTCGGTGTTTTCAAGGTCGACCGAGACCAGCTGCGAAATCCCCTGTTCGGACATAGTGACCCCATACAGGCGCTCCATCCGGGCCATCGAAATGGCATTGTGGGTAACAATCAAAAAGCGCGTTTCAGTGCGTTCCCCGATCTCATCCAAGAGGTCGCAAAAGCGTTCGATATTGGCATCGTCAAGGGGGGCGTCCACCTCGTCCAGCACGCACACCGGCGCCGGATTGGTCAGGAATACCGCGAAGATCAGGGTGATCGCGGTCAGCGCCTGTTCGCCGCCCGAGAGCAGCGTGCGGTGCAGCAGCTTCTTGCCCGGCGGGCTGGCCATGATATCCAGGCCGGCTTCCAGCGGGTCGTCGGCCTCGGTCAGCACCAGGTGGCCATGACCGCCATTGAAAATCTTGGAAAAAAGTTCGCCGAAGTTTTTGTTCACGGTCTCGAACGCTTCCAGCATTTTCCGGCGGCCTTCGCGGTTGAGCGATCCGATGCTGGCGCGCAGACCCCGGATCGCCCCTTCCAGGTCTTCCTTTTCCCTGGTGAGGCGTTCAACCTCGCTTTCCAGTTCCTCCAACTCGACATCAGCGCGCAAATTGACGGCGCCAAGCCGTTCCCGTTCCACCTTCAGGCGCTCCAGCTTAATTTCGGCGGCTTCCGTGGTGGAGAATTTTTCAAGCTGTTTTTCCTTGATTTCCGCCTCTTCAACCAAGCTCCCGGCGGTGCAGCCGAATTCCTCGTGGATCAGGGATTGCAGTTCTTCCAGCCGTTCTCCGGTGCTTTCATGGTGGGATTGATGGCGCACCATGTCTTCCCGAATCCCGGAAAGCACGACCCCCGCCGCCTTGAGTTCGCGATCCTTTTCGGTGGTTCTGTTTTCAGCTTCGGCCAGTTTGTCGCGCGCCCCGGCGGCGGCGCTTTCGGCTTTCGCCATCAGGTCCAGCAGGGCTTTGCGTTTTTCCTCGAACCGGTCCGGACTACGGTCAAGACCCGACAGGGCATCGCTGGCCTGTTGTTTGCGTCCGTCCAGTTCTTCGATCTGGGCCTGGGCCGCGGCGGCCCTTTCCTGCCAGGCTTCGGCCTCGCGTGACAGCGATCCCAACCGGGCTTCCTTTTCATCCCTGACCTGGCGCCAGGTTTCAAATTTAGCGCGCGCCGAGGCCAGTTTTTCACGCCAGTCTTCGAGGGTCTCGCGGGCGCGGTTCAGGTCCTGCTCAAGTCCGGCTTCTTCAGCCAGGGTCTTAATCTCGGTCTCAAGGGCGATGGCTTTATCGCGGGCCTCGCTCTGGTCACTGTCCAGGCGCGCCAGGATCTCCTTCAGGGCGGCGCTTCGTTCGGCCATCTTCAGACCCTTTGATTCTCCATCGGAAATTTTTTCCCGTTCCTTGGAATAACGGTCGCCGGCTTCCTGCTGGCGGGCTCGCAGAACCTCAAGCTCCTGCGTCAGTTGATTGAGGGTTTGTTCCTTATTCCCCAGGTCCTTGACCAGTTTACCCATGGCATCGCGGGCTGGTGATTCTTTTTGCTTCAGGGCTTCGAGCTTGTTTTGCTGCAATAGCTTCAGGGCTGCTTTGGCCGGGGCCTGGGAGGTCCTGACCAGGCCGTCCCAGCGCCACAGCGTACCGTCTTTGGAAACCAGCCGTTGGCCCGGGTGCAAACCGGCCATCAATCCAGCGCCATCTTCAACAATGCCCACTTGGCAAAGCCGCCGTTTGAGCGCCGCCGGGCCAGTGACGACATCTGTCAGGGGCCGGGCGCCCTCCGGCAGGGCAGGGGCGTTTTTCAAATCCGTCAAGGTGCGCCAATGGAAAGGGCCAATGTGGCCTTCTGGGGCATCCAGGTCATCACCAAGCGCGGCGCTCAGGGCGGCCTCGTAACCGGCCTTGACCTTTATTGCCGCGGCGATCGGGGTGACCCCGCCCCCGGTGTCTTCGGCCAGCAGGCTTTCCAGCGTGCCAATTTCACCGGTCAGGGCGGAAAGGCCGGCCCGGGCCCCGGATGAGGCCTCGCGGGCGGCGTCATAGTGTTCCTGGGCGGCCAGCCGCTCACCTTCTTTTTTCTCGATGCCGGCCTCAATCTCCTTGAGGTTTTTCAATGCGGCCTCGACGCCAGCGCGGTCAAAGACGGCCTCCTTCCCGGCCGGGGCGATGGCGGAAAGTTCTTCCCGGGCAGCTTTCCGTTCTGCTGTCAGGCGTTCTTTTCTGGCCGCCAGGGCCTGCAACTCTTCCACCAGGTGGTCTTTGCGGATCTTTTTGCCGGTATAGGCGGTATTCAGCTCATTGTAGCGCGCTTCCTCCTCGCCGGTTTTTTCAAGCACTTGGTGATAAGCGCTTTCAATCCCTTTTGCCCCTTGCTGGTCGGCTTCCCGTTCCTGGCGGAGATCTTCCTGTTCTCCTTTTTGGCGGGTCAGTGTTTCTTGCGCGCTTTCGAGCAACGTGTTTTCACGCGCCAGGTCCTGGTCCAGCTGCTCCAGCCGGGCTTTTAATTCGGCAATGCGGTTCTGGATGTTCTTTTCTTCCGCTTCCAGGCTCTCAAATTCAATCCGCACCCGGCTTAAGGCGGCGCCCGCTTCAGCTTCCTTCTGGCGCAGCGGGCTCAGTCCGGTATGCAAGTCTTCGCTGATCGTATTCAGGCGGGCGACAATGGCCGTTTGGCTGGCGACCTTGCGTTCCGCCTGGTCCAGTTTTTCTTTTGCCGTGGCGACCGTACGGTCCAGGCTCTGCCACTTCAGGTGCAGCAGGATCGCCTGGGTGCGGCGGATATCTCCGGCGATGTTTTTATAGCGGGCGGCCTGGCGCGCCTGGCGTTTCAAGGAACCTGCCTGGGCTTCCATCTGGAGCATGATGTCACCCAGCCGCTGGAGATTGCTTTCCGCCGCCCGAAGCCGGGTTTCCGCCTCCTTGCGGCGGGTATGCAGACCGCTGATTCCGGCCGCCTCTTCCAGGATCAGGCGCCGTTCCTGCGGCTTGGCGTTGACAAAAGTAGACACTTGCCCCTGGCTGACCAGGGACGGCGAATTGGCCCCGGTGGCGGCATCGGCGAACAGCCTCTGAACGTCCCTGGCGCGCACTTCCACACCATTAATACGGTAGGCCGATCCCGAGTCCCGCCCAATCCGGTGTGAAAATTCCAGTTCGTCTTAATCGTTAAAGTTGGCCG
>JADFFP010000072.1 GCA_022568115.1 Pseudomonadota bacterium
CGGCCATGCGCGGGTTTTCAGCTGGGGAAAAACTCCTGAGGGATGGAAACTGGCGCGGGGCCACCATGTCCGGGCTGGTTGGCCGAAAGGTCACCGGCAAGACCCTCGGGCTGGTGGGCCTGGGGCGGATCGGCGAAAAGGTCGCCCGGCGGGCCAGGGCTTTTGACATGAAAATCCTCTATTTCAGCCGCACCCGAAAAAAATACCTGGAAAAAGAGCTCGGGCTGACATTTGTCCCTTCGCTGGAAGAGTTGGTGGCGATATCGGATGTGGTCAGCCTGCATGCCCCGCTCATCCGCCAAACCCATCATCTGATCAATGCTGATATTTTGAAAAAGTTCAAACCCGGGTCATTTTTAATCAACACCGGGCGCGGCGGCCTGGTTGAAGAAAAAGCACTTGTGAAGGCCTTGAAGGCAGGCCCGCTGGCGGGCGCCGGACTGGACGTTTACGAATTTGAACCGGAGCTGGCGGAAGGTTTGCAAGTACTTGAAAACGTTACGCTACTGCCGCACATGGGCTCGGCAACCGAGGAAACCCGCACCGCCATGGGCTTAAGGGTAAAGGAAAACCTGGATGCCTTTTTTGCCACCGGTCAAGCGAAGGACCGTGTCGCTTAGCCCGGGACCGGCGGCGGGGTATAATCCCGGTCACGGATCCACAGGGTGGTGAGCCATTTGACGCCTTCTGTGACCGGCCGTCCGGCGTGAAGTGACATGCTGTGGGGACCGCCGTCGCTGTTGACGTTTACGAACATGAGGCCGTCCCCCTTGCGGCCCTTGAGTTTCAGGCCGAGTTTGATGAATTCGGTTTCGCCTCCTTCGTAACCCTCATTGAGGTAAATCAAAAAGGTTTTGACGCGCTGGCCGGCGCGCTCCACCTCTGGGTTGACACCCTCCAGATCGGGAAGAAAATAATCGCTGTGGGGTTTGTATTCCTGACCCCTTTCATAACGCAGGACGCCTTGGAATTCCTGATGGCTGATTGGCTCATCTGTGACCTGTGATATCCGGGCGTTGATGGCATGGATCACCAGGTCTTCGGTCCCCAGCAAATAGCGCATTTCCGTACTGGTGCGGAAGTCCCGGTGTACCAGCTTGCCCTGAATGTGGTCCACCACCTGCGAGGATTGCATGGTAGGGGCTGAGGAGACCACTACAAAATCCGCTTCCTCTTCCGATAAAAACCCGGGGGTCACCCCGATCAGGGGGTTGGTTTCAAAATCATGACGGGGGGCGATATCCGGGATCGGCAGAGCACTTAAAAGATCGGAGATTTTTTCCCAGCCGGGCTTGGCCGCAAATGGTTTTACCACATATTCGCCGGTCTCCAGCTTTTTGATCAACGGGTCTTCCCCGGCCAGGACGTGGCGGTCTGATTTCGCCGCCAGCAACAGCAATGCCTTGCCCTGGTCTTTATCCTGATCCGGCCGGTCCGCGCCCAGGAGCCGCCGGGCCAAGGCATATTGGGAGATTGGGTCGCCAGCGTTGGCTGCCGCCATAAGCAAAATATCGGCATCCTCCTTGCCCGCCCCGCCCGGGACCATCGCCGCCAGGAATGCCAGCTGGGAGAGCGCCTTGGCCTCACCTTTTTTTGCCAGGTTGATCATGATAGAGACCGCTCCGGCCCAATCCGGGGTGGTCCCCGCCCCTTTGGCCAAAGCCGTCGCCAGGACATAATCGGCCGGGCCGAAACCTGCCTCGGAGGCTTTTTGCAGGAATTGATAGCTTTTATCCGGCTGCTGCGTCAGTAAAGCCCCTTCGCCATACCATATCCCCAGCATAAAAAGGCCCTGGGGATACCCGGCATCAGCCGATTTTTGCATCCACGCCAAGGCTTGGTTCATGTTCTTGCGGGTCAGGATCATGCCAATGGCGTATTGGGCCTCTGCGTTGCCGGCCTGCGCCCTGGCCACAATCGCATCAAACCTGGCTTGAGAATCCTGTCCTGTCACATTGAAGTCCTTTATGAGTACATGACCTAATCATGGAAGCGGTATTCGCGGTCCCTGATCCACATGGTGGACAGCCACTTTACCCCACCTGTAACGGGTCTTCCAGCATGAATTGTTTTCGGGTCTGGTACCCCGTCGCTGGCAACATTGTGAAAAACCAAACCTTCGCCCTTGGCGCCCCGCGCCCTGAGGTCGATATTTACAAACTCCGTCTCACCGCCAATATAATCATCATTCAGGTAAATCAGGAAGGTTTTGATGCGTTGCCCGGAGCGATCCACTTCGGGGTTCCTGCCCTGCATGTCGGGAAGCAGAAAATCACCGTGGGGTTTGTACTGCTGGCCAGGCTCATAGCGCAGAACCCCCAGCATCTCCTGGTGGCTCATGGGCTCGCCCGTGGCCTGTACAATTCTCAGGTTGATACAGTAAATTACCAAATCCTGGAAGGAGTGCCAAAACCGCATATCGCTGGAGGACCGGTAGGGATCCTCGATTAGCTTGCCGCTGACCGGATCCATGATCTGGGAAGGGGTGACATGGCGGGCGGCCATGGCGACCATATAATCGGCCTCGTCTTTGGTCACAAAGCCCGGGAATGTTGCAATGTAGGGGTCTTCACACATAACGTTTGGTTTCGGGATGGGCGGGATTGGCGGCTTAGCCAGAACCTTGCGCACGGCGGTCCAGTTTATCTCCTCGAAAATATTTGAAGCTTCAGGCATTTCTTCCGGAACCGGGACGCCCTGGACAGCCGGATGGCTTTTGGCAAAGGGGTGGCCGGCCTTGGCTGCCAACGCCATCAGCACCACCGCCCTGGCTTTGAACTTGTCATCGGCAGCGCTTTCCAAAACCCGTTTTGAATAGCTGTACATGGCGATCATATCAGAGGCCTCGGCCGCCGCCTGCAGCAGCTTGCTCCCCTCGTCCCTGGCCTTTTTCCCGCCTTCCATCAGGCACAGGAACGCCAGTTGGCTTATTGCCCGTGAATAGCCGCCCTCAGCGCTCTCCAGAACCAACTCCAGGGCTTCCGGCCAACTGGCCGTGACGCCTATTCCATTGACGATAAGGGCCGCCCGCATCAGCGGAGCATCGGGGAACTTGAGGTCGGAGGCATGTTTTAGCATCTGATGCCCCTTTTCCAGATCCGGTTTAATCAGGACGCCCTGGATATACCAGGCCCCCAGCGTGTAGATCGCCCCGACATGGCCAGCCTCAATGGCCCGGTTCATCCACTTCAGGGAAACATCAATGTCGCGACTGGAATAAAAAACGCCCAAGGCGTACTGGGCCTCGAGATTCCCATCCCGCGCCTGGTTCATAACATTCTGAAGTCTTTGTACGTATTGCGCTTGGTCAACCATGATTTTCCCGTGCGATAGTGTTTAAACCCCTTTGGGCCGCCCATCCAGAACCATTTGCTGCATCGCCTAGTTTCTCAAAAATGCCGCCTGGGGTCTATGATTCAAATCAAAAACCTAATCCTGGGCGGACAATTCCTCCAGATACCTTCTGGCATTTTCCGCGTAGTGTTCGGCGGAGACTGCGATCAGCTTAACTTCCTGATCGGTCAGATCGCGGATCACCTTGGCCGGAGTCCCGAAAGCCAGAACGCCAGCCGGGATTTCCTTGCCCTCGCCGACCAAAGATCCGGCGCCGACAATGGTATTTGTGCCAATTTTCGACCCGTTCATCAGGATTGACCCCATGCCGATCAGGACATCATCGGCGATCTCGCAGCCGTGCAAAATCACCTTGTGCCCTACCGTAACCCGGGCGCCGATATCAAGCGCAAAGCCAATGTCGGTGTGCATCATGCTAAGATCCTGGATATTTGAGCCGGCGCCCACCGTAATCCACTCATTATCACCCCGCGCCACCGTGCCGAACCACAGGGAAGCATTTTTCTTGAGGCGCACCCGGCCGATCAAGGAAGCATCGGGCGCGACAAAATTTTCCCCTTCCAGAACCGGGTATTGGCCATCCAGCGCGTACAGCATGATCCCCCTTTATGTTCTTTGACAAGCTACCTTTTAACGGCTACCAAACGGGGACTATGGCCGAAAACAAGTACTTTGTCACCCATCTGGAATGCGCACTGACGGGCAAGCATTACCCGGCCGGACAACTTCATAACCTGTCCGAGGCCGGGAAGCCGCTGCTGGTGCGTTATGACCTGGCGGGAATTAAAAAAGCTTTCACCAAAGAGGCTTTAAGGGCCCGCCGCCCGGATATGTGGAAATGGCGCGAATTGCTGCCGGTACGGGATAGCAAAAACATCGTTTCCCTGGGCGAAATGGAAACCCCCCTTATCCCCTGCCCGGCGCTGGAAAAAGAGCTTGGCTCGAGCGCTGGCGCCCTGCTGATCAAGGATGAAGGGCGGCTGCCGACCGGCTCGTTCAAGGCCAGAGGCCTGGCGCTGGCGGTCACCATGGCCAAGGAACTGGGAGTGACAAAAATCGCCATGCCGACCGCCGGCAATGCCGGGGCGGCGCTGGCCGCCTATGCGACCCGCGCTGGCATAGACTGTTTTATTTTTTCACCGGACGATGCCCAGGACATCACGATCGGCGAAACCGCGCTTCAAGGGGGCAAGATTTACCTGGTGGGCGGCCTGATCAATGACTGCGGCCGGATTGTCGGTGAGGGTGTCGAGGCCGCCGGTTGGTTTGACTTTTCAACCCTCAAAGAGCCCTACCGGATCGAAGGCAAAAAAACCATGGGCCTGGAGCTGGCGGAACAGCTGGACTGGCGGCTGCCCGATGCGATCTTTTACCCGACCGGCGGCGGCACCGGCCTGATCGGCATGTGGAAAGCGTTTGCCGAACTGGAAGCGATCGGCTTTATCGGGCCGGAAAGGCCGAAAATGATCGCCGTCCAGGCGGAGGGCTGCGCACCGATCGTCAAGGCTTTTGAGGAGGGCAAGGAATTTGCCGAGTTTTGGGAGGGCGCCGACACATTAGCGCAAGGGATGCGGGTTCCAGCCGCCGTCGGCGATTTCCTGATCCTTGGCGCGGTGCGTGACAGCGGCGGCTTCGCGATCGCGGTTTCCGATCAGGCGATTATAAAAGCGCGGCTGCTGTGCGGCGAAAAAGAGGGCCTCAATATCGGACCCGAAGGGGCGGCGACCCTGGCGGCTTACGGAAAAGCGCTTGCGGGGGGTCTGATCAGCCGCGATCAGCGGGTGGTTTTGTTTAACTGCGGTTCCGGTCTGAAGTATCCGGTTGGCCAAGCCAGCGGCCGGATCGACCACACCAAACCGGTTGATTACTCGCAATTCAACTAACCGTCTGCCGCATCGGGCTGGTTTTCCGGGCGCGCCGCATCGAACGCCTCCAGCTTGTAAAGCCGCTGCTCGATGGCGGCCAGCGCCGGGAACGGCGCCAGATCACACTTAAACCGGTTGGCGTTCCACATCTGGGGGACCAGGAACACATCGGCCATGGTGACGCACTCGCCGAAACAATACCCACCGCCCTTATCCTTCACCAAGGTCTCCAGAGCCTTGAAGTTCAGGCTGATCCAGTGGTTGTACCAGACCCCGATTTCCTCCTGGCTGTGGCCGAGCGGACCCTTCAGGTATTTCAGGATTTTGAGATTATTGAGCGGCTGGATGTCACAGGCGATCAGGCCGGCCATGCGCCGCACCCCGGCGCGGTCCTTGGGGTTTTTCGGCAGCAACGCCGGCTCGGGGTGGGTTTCTTCCAGGTATTCGATAATCGCCAGCGATTGGGAAATGGTAAAATCACCGTCCTCCAGCACCGGCACCAGGCCTTGCGGGTTGCGTTTCAGGTGGGCCTCGCCTGCCTGTTCCCCCTTTACCAGGTTAACAAAAACCGGCTCATAGGCAATACCCTTCAAATTCAGCACAATCCGCACCCGGAACGAGGATGAAGAGCGATAGTAGGTGTAAAGTTTCATCACCGGTGTTGATCCTTACCTTTGCCGGGCGGTTCAGCGTTTGCTTTCAGCAAAGCGCTTGTCTAATACACCCCCGAAGTCTAAAATAGCCAAGGAAAAAAGTAAAAGGTGAAGGGAACAAAAAATGAATAAATCACTTGCGATAATTTCCGGCGTTTCACTGGCGGCGTTAATTGGCCTGGGTAGTGTTGCACTGGCCGGTGAAAAAGACGACCCAAAAAACAGGGAGGATGAAGCTCAATCCCTCAATTCAAATAGCAATGAGGTCGCGGTCGAGAGTCTCGCGGCCAAGCCCCCGGATGACGGCGATCAAGGCAGGACTATTGGGCACGTTGACCACGGCAAGACCACCCTTGAGAGCGCGGCTGACGACGATCGGGATGATGCCTCTCGAATGAAGGGAGATTTTTCTAGGAACAGCACCAGGCCTTATAAAAAGGAGGTTGACGACGATCGGGATGATTCTCGGGGAAAGAAAAAGGACGAGGATGGTTAAGAATTAAACCACTCTAGCCACGCCTTCACTCCAGGCTACGCCGAAGCGAAGCTCCAGCTTCGCCCAGGCGAGCCGGGCCAGGGTTTGGCGAAAAATTTTAAAATAACCCACCAGGAAACACAGTAAAACCAAGCGCTTGTAAAATTTACTTGCAAAAGAGAACAAAACGTGTACATTGAAGTTATAACAATGATTGCGGGGATACGCCCCGGATTATATTGCAACCCTAATTCAGGTGTGAAATAACCAGGGGAGACAGAAATGACAACGGGGCCTTTGAGAGTGGTAAAAGAAACCGGCAGTGAAAAACAGCGCGCGCTCGACG
>JADFFP010000073.1:0-4880 GCA_022568115.1 Pseudomonadota bacterium
GGGTGAGATAAACTGGTATCTTCAAAGCGGTGAGTGGCGGGGCAAGGCAGGCGGCTATGCCATCCAGGGCAAGGCCGGAGCCTTTGTCAAACGGATCAACGGTTCTTACACCAACGTGGTCGGTCTGCCCCTTTATGAAACCCTGGCCTTATTGAGGGCGCATGGCTACCCGGTGACTGATTAGGAGAAAATGACCCTGAACACCCTGATAGAGGTAGGCGAGACCACCATCCGCTGTGCGCTTGTGGAGGACGGCGAGGCGGTTGAGCTGCACATTATAGATAAAAGCGATGACCGGGCGGGCGCCATATACCTGGCAAGGGTGAAGAAGGTCGAGGCCAAACTGAACGCCGCCTTCCTCGACCTGGGCGGCGGTGAGGCGTTCCTGCCCTTCCGCCATGCCCGGGCGCTCAAAGACCCGGGGCAAAAAAATATCTCAATGCTGGTTGCCGAGGGGCAAACCCTGCTGGTCAAGCTGATCGCCCCGGAAGCCCAGGAAGACGGCAAACTGCCGCTGGGGACCGCCAATCCGATGATCGCCGGGCGTTATGCCTTGAGCGGTCATTTGCCGGGAAAAGCGATGTTGTCGCAAAAAATTGCCGATCCGGAAAAACGCGCGGCGCTCACCGCCTTGCTGGACCAGGTTGGCGATGGCAATTCGCTGGTGATCCGCACCAATGCCGAGGCGGTCCCGCCAGCGCGGGTGGCGGACGAGGTCAAAACCCTGCAGGCGCTGTGGAAAGCGCTTGAGGGCAGCGGCGGCAAGGTGGGGATGGTGCTGTCCGCCCTGGACGGGGTTGAACGGGCCTTGCGCGATTATGCCCCCCACGAGGTTGAGGAAGTCCTGATAAACGACCAGGTGACATACCTTAAGGCGGCCAGGCTGGCGGATGAGAAATGGCCGGACCTGAAGGGAAAAATCAGGCATTATCAGGAACCTGCGCCGCTGTTCGAGGCCTTCGGGGTGGGGATGCGGATCGATGCCGCGCTTTCCGGGGTCATCCCGCTGCCCTCCGGTGGCAATCTCAAAATCGAGGAAACCTCGGCCATGACCGTGATCGATGTCAACTCCGGCGCCGGGCGAACCGGGACGACGTCTGAAGGCGTGTATTTGGCCACCAACCTGGAGGCGGCGGAGGCGGTCGCCCGGGAGCTCCGGTTCCAGAATATCTCCGGCCTGATCGTGGTGGATTTTATCGACATGCGATCGAAAGCGGATCAGGAAAAGGTGCTGGCCGCGCTCGACCAGGGCCTGGCCCGTGATCCATTGCCGGTCGAGCGCACCGGCCTGAACCGTTTCGGGTTGCTGTCCTTAAGGCGCAAGCGGCGCGGCAGCCCTTTGAAGGCTATTTTAAGGAAAAAGCCATGACACGGCCCTCCAAAACCTGCCCGATCTGCAAAAAGTCCGCGGACAAAGAATACACGCCCTTCTGCTCCAACAGGTGCGCCGAGGTTGACCTTGGCCACTGGCTCGGCGGGCGCTATAGAATCCCCACCTCCGAAAGGCCTGAAACACTTGCGGCAAATGATGAGGACGAAGACTAAAAATGTATTTTCCTCACGACTTCGCTGTGGACAGGGCCTCGTAATTTTTCTATAACGCGCAAGCTTTCGAGATATGCCCAGGTAGCTCAGTTGGTAGAGCAGCGGACTGAAAATCCGCGTGTCGGTGGTTCAATTCCGCCCCTGGGCACCACTTTTTTGAACATCTCTTTTGATTATTTTCGTTAAATTTGTTATTTTTCCATTTCATAATAATTATTAGAAGAATGGCTTGTAATTTTTCGAAGATTGTTTTCCAATAAAGCTATTCAACTAAAATATCAGTTATGGGGGAATGGTCATGAAGGAAACGATTTCTATAATTGGTTCTTACGCTTCTATGGTTGCTTTATTTTTTACCTCAAATTTTAATTTTTCGGGCCAGGGTATTTTGTTCTGGGTGGTTTTAGTTTTTTTAATTTTATCTATTGTAGCAACACTAATTTTTGAAGGTGTTAACTTTTTTCAAAAAAGAGGTTACGCCCCACAAAGCCCAAAAATAAATAAATTTCTTAGAAAATGGCTATTAAAAGGTGGAAATTGTGCCATTTTTACACGGGACATGACTTGGGGTGAGGATGAGGAAATATATAAAATTCTAGAACAAAAGGCGAAAAAAAATGAATTGAATCTTTTTTTACCCAAAGAAAATAAATTATCAAAAAAACTAAAATCTAAAGGGGCTTCAATTTATTTAACTAATAATTTACTTAGAAAACCCAGGTCCAGATTCACTGTGATAAACTGGGAAAAGGATGGGGCCAAAATTGCAGTTGGCCGTCTGGAAAAAGAAAAACATGTTATCAGAATATATGCTCGCCACGATCATCCACTTTTCGCAGTTGCCGAAGACCTTCTAGAACTGGCTTCAAGCTATGCAAACAAAACAAAATAGAGAAAAGTCAAATTTTAATTATAGTTTTTCCCATGTTTTGAAATTTAATCAGGAAGACATAGTTAGAGCCTGGGATAATGCTGCTGAAGGCCGTTTAAGAGTAATTGAAAATGGGCAAGATAGGAGTTATTTGGATGTTCTTTTACCAACATGTAGTGATTTCATTAAACAATACAACCCAAAAAGGGTAATAGACGTTGGATGTGGTGTTGGTCATCTAACGAAAAAAATACTAACAAAGGAAAATTCTTTAGTTGGAGTTGATCCAAGTAAAGTAGCTATAAAAATTGCAATAAATAAATTTCAAACTAGCAAAAATATTCATTTTATAAATTCAGATATCGAAACATTTTCAAAATCTAATTTAGAACGATTTGATGGTTTGGTCGCAAATATGCTTCTTATGGATGTCTTGGATTTGGTTGAAGTTTTAGCCTCAATGGAACGGGTGTTATGCCAAGGGGGAAAAGCAATAGTTACAATTTGTCATCCTTGTTTTTGGCCCCAGTATTGGGGTTATGTTAATGAGGAATGGTTTAGTTACAATAAAGAATTGGCCATAAAATCAGACTTCCGGATTAAAAATGCTGAGAGTTTGGGGGCAAAAACTATTCACTTTCACAGACCATTAGAAAGTTATTTGAATGCTATTAAATCTACTGGATTAGAAATAGTTAAATTAAAGGAATTATTTGGGCCTGGGGGCGGAAAGACTTTTCCTTTTCCGCGGTTCATGGTTATTGAATGTGTAAAATAAGAGAATAAATTTTCCTTTCATGTGTCGGTGGTTCAATTCCGCACCTGGGCACCACCCGCCTTCGCACAAGGCTTCGGCGCGGCAAGGCCTAAGCCGAAACCTGTAATAGCGAAGCGGAGTGTCTCGCCGTAGCTCTTAAAAGAGCGTAGGCGGACTGGCAGGCCACCCGGGACCGAAACTTGGGCGAAGGAGTGTCCTCCGTAGCCTCTCGCCTGGGCGTAGCTGAAGCCCCGCTTCGGCGTAGCCTGGTGGCGTAGGAGGACTTTAACACCTCCAAGTAAAAATATTTCACTAATCATCAAATTTCGCTATGCTCGCCATTAAAAGCCGAGGGGGCGGGATGAAACATTACCGGGCATGTAATTTGTGTGAGGCGATTTGCGGCCTGGAGATCGAGCACGATGGCGCCTCGGTGCTCTCGATCAGGGGCGACAAAGATGACCCGTTCAGCCAAGGGCATATCTGTCCCAAGGCGGTGGCGCTCAAAGACATTTATGAAGACCCGGACCGGCTGAAAGTCCCAATCAGAAAAACCTCTGGGGGTTGGGAAAAAATTTCCTGGCGCCAGGCCTTCGATCAGATCGAACAAAAGCTCGCCCCGATCCGCCGTAAGCATGGCCGGGATTCCGTCGCGGTTTATCTCGGCAATCCGGTGGTTCATAACTATGGCTCCTTGATATTCTCGCGCCCTTTTATCAGAGCGCTGGGCACCCGCAACGTTTTTACCGCGACCTCGGTTGACCAGCTGCCCCATCAATTCGCGGCCAGTTTCATGCTCGGCCATTCGCTGCTGCTGCCCATCCCGGACATCGACCGCTGCCGCCATATTCTTATTATCGGCGCCAACCCGCTGGCCTCGAACGGCAGCATGATGACCGCCCCGGGCTTTGAGCGCCGCCTGCGCGCCATAAGAAAAAGGGGCGGCAAGGTGATCCTGGTCGATCCGCGCAAGACCGAAACCGCCAAGACCGCCGACCAGCACCATTTCATTAGACCTGGGTCTGATGTGTTTCTGCTGTTGGCGCTGCTGAACGTTATCTTTGAAAAGCGGCTGGACCGCCCCGGGCGGCTGGAAAAATTCACCCGAAATCTGGACGCTCTTAAAGCGGCGGTGAAAAAAGTGACGCCCAAAGAAGCTGCGGCAAAAACCGGCATCCCGGCAGCAATCATCGAGCGCATGGCGCTTGAATTTGCCGCCAGCGGAGCGGCGGTTTGCTATGGCCGCATGGGGCTGTCAACGCAAGCCCACGGCGGCCTGTGCCAATGGCTGATCAACGCTCTCAACATCATCACCGGGAATTTTGACCGCCCCGGCGGTGCGATGTTCCCGCTTCCCGCGGTCGACCTGACCGGCGGCAAAAGCACCCTCGGCAAAGCGGGGCGCTGGAAAAGCCGGATCCGCGGCCTGGCCGAATTTGACGGCGCCTTGCCGGCGGCGGTGATGGCCGAGGAAATGCTGGCTAAGGGGAAAGGCCAGATCAGGGCCTTGTTTACCAATTCCGGCAATCCGGTGCTGTCCACCCCCAACGGCAAGCAACTGGAAAAAGCCTTGGGTAAACTTGATTTGATGGTCTCGATCGATATTTACATTAATGAAACCACCCGCCACGCCGATTTTATTCTGCCCCCGACCACCGGGCTGGAAACCGATCATTATGACCTGATTTTCAACGGTCTGGCGGTGCG
>JADFFP010000073.1:4890-6668 GCA_022568115.1 Pseudomonadota bacterium
GCTTGGCCGATTGGCAGATACTGAAAGAGTTGACCCGGCGGCTTACGCCTAAAAAAAGCGCCCTTGCTTCCTTAAAATACAAGCTCAAGACCCCGGCCCGAATTCTTAAACTGGGCCTA
This sequence comes from Pseudomonadota bacterium, assembly GCA_022568115.1. Taxonomy (GTDB): domain Bacteria; phylum Pseudomonadota; class Alphaproteobacteria; order Sphingomonadales; family SMXR01; genus SMXR01. The sequence continues at coordinate 5,010 of JADFFP010000073.1, forward strand.
TTGCTGGGACCTTACGGGGCCTGGAAATCTCCTTCAAAATTCTTCACCGGGCTCAATTTCAGAGGGCTGAAGCGGCGCGTGCACGGCATCGATCTCGGGCCCTTGCGGCCCCGTTTGCCCGGGGCGCTTTTAACCCCGGATAAAAAACTGGATGCCGCGCCGCCGGTGTTTTTGGCCAGACTCAAGGAAATCACGGCCGGCCCCGGGGACAAGGGGGGCGCCGATATTAATGAATTCGCCCTGATTGGGCGGCGTCACGTGCGCAGTAATAATTCCTGGATGCACAATACCCAGAGACTGATGAAGGGGAAAGGCCGCTGCACGGTTATGGTCAACCCGGCGGATGCAAAAAACCTCCGCGTGTCCGACGGACAGCGTGTTGAGGTCTCCTCCAGGGTCGGCAAGATTGTGCTGCCAGCGGAGCTGACCGAGGATATCATGCCGGGCGTGGTCAGCATCCCGCACGGCTATGGCCATACGGGCAAGGGTTTGGAGCTTAGGATAGCAAAAGCGCACGCCGGGCAAAGCATCAACGACCTTACCGATGACCAGATCGTTGACAGGCTGACCGGGAACGCCGCCTTTTCCGCGCAAATTGTGAAAATCAGGCCGGCTCCAAAAGCGCGCAAATAACAGGGGGGTTTCAACATCGCACTGAAACGGCAAATAAACCCAACCACCACCGCCACGCTAAAGCCGCTTGGGGCGGGGGACGCCCTCACTCAGCCGCTGTTCGCCATCAACTGGTTCAACACCAAAAGGGCCTGGCTTTATACCCTTTACAATATTCTGGTTGCCGGTCCGGCTTTCCGGGCCGGGGCAAAGGTTTTTCTGAAAGCCGAAGTTATCAAGACCCTGCAGGGCGAACCAAAAGACCGCCGCGATCTGCTGTTGATTGTCAATTATGCCTCAGGGATTAATTTTCTGGATTTGCTGGAAAACAAATATTTTCAGATCATCAGCAGCCTGCGGATTGCGGCGGTGAAGAATTATTCCTTTGTCTTTCACCGGCGCCTGGACGGCCCCGAGCGGCTTGAGGCCAAACGCCGGAAATTTGACCGGGAAAAAGTTTATGCGATCCATCACTTCCGCTCACCGGGACCGCTTAGGGCTGAGTTTACAAAAATCAAGGCGCTTGCCTCAGGTAAAAAAATCTCATTGCATTTCGCCAGCGAAAGCGCCGCCACCCTGGCAATTGAAACCAGGGGCGGCCAGCGCAACGAAATGCCGTTTGTCACCCATAAGATATTTCTGTTTGAGGGCGACAGCGGCGAACAGCTGGAAGAATTTCTGACCGGCAAAGCCTATCAGGCGTTTGCCGGTCCCTTGGGGTTCTCATATATGGGGCTGTTAAAGCGGGTGATGTAAGGCCTGGGCCGGTCCCGCCGCCCGAGCACCATTTTTTTCCAAAGACCTGAAACAATTTAAAATACGGCCAGGAACACTTGATACCATGATGGTGACCTCCCATGTCAGGTGTCCAGGGCAAAAGGGGCAAATTGAGATTTATATGAAATATAAAAAGGTAATTTTGTATACCGCCGTTGGCGCTACTGTTGCCTCATGGATTGTGGCGGGCGCCGGTTTTGCATTTGGCGTGGGAAAAATAATTTTAATCATCATGGTCGCTGTGGCCGCCATTGTCGCGGAAATCCTGTT
>JADFFP010000074.1 GCA_022568115.1 Pseudomonadota bacterium
CCAGCCACCGGGGTTATGATGCCGAGCACCCGCGGGTGGTGGGCGACGTCGGCATGGCCGGGGTCGCGGTCGACAGCATTTACGATATGCGCATCCTGTTCGACGGCATCCCCTTTGATAAAATGCGCGTTTCGATGACCATGAACGGGGCGGTGCTGCCGGTGATGGCGCTCTATATCGTCGCCGCCGGGGAGCAGGGGGTTAGCCTTGAGCAGCTGACCGGGACCATCCAGAACGATATCCTGAAGGAATTTATGGTCCGCAATACCTATATTTATCCGCCCAAGGCAAGCATGCGGATCGTCTCGGATATTTTCAAATACACCTCGGCTCACATGCCCAAGTTCAACTCGATCTCGGTCTCCGGCTACCACATGCAGGAAGCCGGCGCGACCGCCGACCTGGAACTGGCCTATACCCTGGCCGACGGGATCGAATACGTGCGCGCCGGGATTGCCGCCGGGCTCGATGTCGATGATTTCGCGCCGCGTATTTCGTTCTTTTTCGGGGTGGGCATGAACTTTTTCATGGAAGTGGCCAAGTTGCGCGCGGCCCGGCTTTTATGGGCGGCGCTGATGCACGAGTTTGCGCCCAAGGATGCGCGCTCCTCGATGCTCCGCACCCACTGCCAGACTTCCGGCTGGTCGCTGACCGCCCAGGACCCCTACAACAACATCACCCGCACCCTGATCGAGGCGATGGCGGCGGTTCACGGCGGGACCCAGTCGCTGCACACCAATTCCTTCGACGAGGCGCTGGCGCTGCCTTCGGACGAATCGGCGCGGATCGCCCGCAACACCCAGCTTTATTTGCAAAAGGATTCCGGAACCTGCGATTTCATCGATCCCTGGGGCGGCTCGTATTACGTTGAACGCCTGACCCATGAGTTGGTCCAGAGAGCGCTTCATCACATCAATGAAGTCGAGGAGCTGGGCGGCATGACATCGGCGATCGCCGCCGGCCTGCCCAACCTGAAAATCGAGACCGCCGCCGCCGCCACCCAGGCCAGAATCGACAGCGGTGCGCAAACCGTGGTTGGCCTGAATAAATATCTGCCTGATGAGGTCGAGGAATTCGAGGTCCTGAAGGTGGACAATTCCGAGGTCCGCAAACGCCAGCTGGAAAAATTGGCGCAGCTGAAAAAAAACCGCGACCCGGGGGAGGCCGATGCGGCCCTGAAAGCCTTGACCAAAGCCGCCCGGGCAGGGGATGGCAATCTTCTGGATCTTTCGGTCAGGGCGGCGCGGGTGTGCGCGACGGTCGGTGAGATCAGCCTGGCGCTGGAAAAAGTCTTCGGCCGTCACAAGGCCGAGAGCAAAACTGTCACCGGGGTGTATAAGGGTTTGATGAAGGGCAAAGAGGAATATCTCAACCAGATTATGGCCAAGATCGAGGCCTTTACGGCGCGCGCCGGGCGGCGCCCCAGGATCCTGATCGCCAAGATCGGCCAGGACGGCCACGACCGCGGCCAGAAGGTGGTGGCCAGCGCTTATTCCGATCTTGGCTTCGATGTCGATCTCGGGCCGCTGTTCCAGACCCCTGAGGAAGTGGCCCGCCTGGCGGTTGAAAACAATGTTCATATCATCGGCGTTTCCTCGCTGGCGGCGGGACATATGACGCTGGTGCCGGAGCTGAAAAAGGCGCTGCAGCAAATGGGCCGGGACGATATTGTGGTAATTGTCGGCGGAGTGATCCCGCCGGGGGATATCGAACCGCTGAGGAAAGCCGGGGCCGAGGCGATTTTCCCGCCCGGGACGGTCATTTATGAAGCCGCCTCATCGCTTCTCGACCTGATCGGCACAAAACTGGGGCATAACGCCGGGGCCGCCTTTCGCCCATGACCGGGGGCGGGCACTAGGAAACATTTCAATTGATGGCCTGAAAAAAGGCCTTCAAGCCGTTCAGGACGGAGTCAAGACCGGCAGGGTCAGCGCCCTCAGCGCAGCCCGGCAATTACTTGATGAATATTTGGGAAACTAAGTAAATACAAATAAAAATAATTATTTTAGTGGAAATATTAGTAAAAATCAGTGTATTTAAAGGCAAGATGCTTAAGTATATACATTTATTCACCACTTTTTAACCAGTTTTCCGTTATAAAAAGCCCATGATTATCGTCAAGGAACTGCAAAAAAAATTCGGCAACCTGGATGCCGTCAAAAACCTGAGTTTTCGGGCTGAGGATGGCAAGGTCACGGGTATTGTCGGCCATAACGGCGCCGGCAAGACCACCACCTTCCGCTGCCTGGCCGGGGTGCTGCAGCCCGACGGCGGCCAGATTCTGGTTGATGACTGGGATGTCAGAACCGCCCGCATCGAGGTGCAAAGACGGATCGGCGTCCTGCCCGATGCCAAGGGGCTGTACCCCAGGTTGACCGCGCGCGAGCATATCCGCTATTTCGCCAAGCTGTACGGGCTGGATGACGAGGAGATTGAGATGCGCGAGCAGATCCTGATCGAACGGCTGGATATGCACGGCTTCGCCGACCGCCGCGCCAAGGGGTTTTCCCGCGGCCAGCGCCTGAAAGTCGCCTTGGCCCAGGCGCTGGTGCACAACCCCAAGAACGTTATTTTTGATGAACCAACCAACGGCCTGGACGTAACCGGAGTCAAGGCGGTTCACGACCTGATCCTTGAATTGAGGGACCTGGGCAATTGCATCGTTATCTCGTCCCATATTATTTCCGAGATCGCCAAGCTGTGTGATCATATCGTGATTGTCGCCGAGGGGTGTGACATCATGAGCGGCAGCGCCGCGAAGCTGAAACGCCAGAGCGGACATGGCAGTCTCGAGAGCCTGTTCCTCGAAGTCACTGCTTTTCCGCAGCGCGATGCCCTGAAGGTGGTTAAATGAAGGCGTTTGAGAGCATAAAGATTGTTTTCTACAAGGAAATCGTGGATCACCTGCGTGACAGCAGGAGCCTGTCCCTGTCGCTGGTGTTTCCGCTGCTGGCGCCGATTCTGGTCGGAATACTTCTTTACTTCGTCAACACCAGCAACATCCAGGGGCAGAAAGATTTTATCATGGACGGGCCGGTGGCCGGGGCTGAATATGCCCCGCGCCTGATGGAGCATCTGACCGACCATGGGATTGTGATCAAACCCGCGCCTCTGGTGCGGGAGTTTCAGGAGGACGCGGTCAAACGGGGTGATCTGCCCTTTATTCTGGTGATTCCGCCCGAAGCCGCGGGCCAGAACCTGTTCAAAGTTGAAATAATCATGGATCGCGGCAGCCCGAAAAGTCTTGCGGCGGCGGCCACAATCTTGCGCCATGTCACTATTTACGGCCGCCAGGAGAGCCGGCGTATGCTTGAGGCTTCGGGCCTTGATCCCCGGATCGTCACCCCGATCACGGTCACCGAGAGAAACATCGGTAAAACTCTCAATACCGCGTTTTTGTTTTACAACATGATCCCCTCGCTGCTGACCTTCATGATTTTCATGGGGGCGGTGTACTTGGCGATTGACGTCAGCGTCGGCGAGCGGGAGCGTGGTTCGCTGGAAAGCCTGCTGGCCACCCCGATTGAGCGTTCCAGTCTGCTTCTGGGCAAGTCGCTGACTGCCCTTTTCTTCACCGCGGTAATTATCCTGATTAACCTTGTGGCCTTTTATATCGCCCTCCACCTGGCCACCGGCGGCGTCGAGAACGTCGACCCGCCGCCTGGTGCGCTGGTGTTCCTGAAGCTTTTTGTTATCTCGCTGCCGCTGATGGCCTTTGCCGTGGCGCTGCAGATGGCGATTGCCTTCATGACCAAAAGCGCCAAGGAAGCCCAGATTTATCTGGGTCTGTTGCCGATTATCCCGCTGCTGCCCGGGCTGGTGATGATTTTCTCGCCGGTCGACCCGTCCTCGGCGATCTCGGCGATCCCGATTTATGGTCAGCTGGCGCTGTTTATCGAAATCATCGGCGGCCGGGACCCCACCTGGGGCAATGTGATGTATTCGATTGTCGGCACCATGTCCGGGGCCATGATCATCTTCTATGCCGCCAGCCGCCTGTTCGAGCGTGAGAAAACCGTCCTCGGTTTTTAAGGGGTTCTCTAAAGTGCATCCTTGGGCGTAACATTCCGGCATGGATCCGGAAAAAATTCTAAAAGATCTGATGGATGTGGCCCGCCAAGCCGCCGATCCCTATCCGGCAACCCTGAAAAATCTTCCAAATCCTCCCCAAGGCAAGCTTTTTATCCTCAGCAGCGGCAAGGCGGCTGGCCCCATGGCCTATGCCGCGGCGGGTAAATACAAAGGAAGATTTGACGGCATCCTGGTGGCGCCAACCGGGTACCTGGACCTGGTTTTGCCGTTTAGGTGTTTTGAGGGCAGCCATCCGCTGCCGACCTCAGAAAATGTCCGCCTCACTACCCAAGTGGTGGCGGGCGTCAAAGCCTTGGGCGAGGGCGATATGTTTCTGGCGTTGATCTCGGGCGGAACCTCGGCGCTGCTGTGCAGCCCGCTGGGGGTGACGCTGGCCGAAAAAATCAGGATCACCGAAGAACTGCTCAAATCCGGCGCCGGGATTGCCGAGATCAACCGGGTAAGAAAGAAGTTGTCGGCGGTAAAGGGCGGGAAACTTGGGAAAATGGCACATCCGGCACGGGTTGAGACGCTGCTGATCTCGGATGTTGCCGGGGATGATCCGGCCATTATCGGCTCAGGGCCAACCGGCGGCGGCAAAATCATCCTGAAGTCCGATGATATGCTGGCGGCGGTTACGGATGCGGCGTTGCAACAGGGCATTTCAGTCTCTAATCTGGGCGGCGCGGTGACCGGGGAGGCCAGGGAAGTGGCCAGGGACCACGCCGGGCTGGTCAAGGGCTACTACGGCAGGCGCCCGCACCTGATCTTATCAGGCGGCGAAACCTCGGTCACGGTGACCGGAAATGGCCGAGGCGGGCGCAATTCGGAATATGCCCTGGCGCTGGCGATCGCGCTTGAGGGCGAGGCCGGCGTTTATGCCCTTAGCCTTGATAGCGACGGCCATGATGGGACCGGACCACATGCCGGCGCGCTGGTCACGCCCGAGACCCTGGAGGGCGCTGGAAAGGCCGGTCTTGATCCTGAAAAATCCTTAAAAAACAATGACTCAGGAGGATTTTTTAAAGCACTCAATGACCTCATCATCACCGGCCCAACCTTTACAAACCTTAATGACCTGCGGATGATTTTAATGGTATAAGGGGTTTATGCACGCGGAAAATCTCATCAATAAAATCCACGATTTCTGGTTTATCGAAGCCGGGCCGGACAAATGGTGGAAAAAGGACGCCGCCTTTGACGAGGTGATCGCCGAGCGCTTCGGGACACTGGTGGAGGAGGCCGCGGCCGGGCATTTGGACAGCTGGGCGGGAACGCTTAAGGGCGCGCTGGCGCTGATCCTGCTGCTCGACCAGTTCCCCAGGAACATCTACCGTGACACTTCACGAGCCTTCGCCAGTGGCGAAAAAGCGAAAAACCTGACCCTTTTGGCGCTCGGGAACAATTATCTGGATGATCTCAGCGAGGATCAGCGCTGCTTTTTTATCCTGCCGCTGGAGCATTCCGAGGATCTCAGGGACCAGGACTTAAGCGTTTCCCAGTTTGAGACCCTTGGCAACCAGGGTTATTTGAAATACGCCATCGCTCACAAGGAGATCATTGAAAAATTCGGGCGCTTTCCGCACCGCAACACCGTCCTCGGGCGCCGGGACACCCCTGAGGAGACAGAATACCTGCGTGACCCGAAGGCCGGGTTTTAAAGGCTCTGGTCACCCCCTCACCCCACCCCTCTCCCATCCCCCTTCGTTCGCGGGCGCGAACTTCGGCGCGACAGGCGGTGGGGAGAGGGAGTTTAAGAAGTGCCCAGCTGTAATCCCCTCTCCCTTGACGGGAGAGGGTAGGGTGAGGGTGACAAAATTATAAATGGATACCCGCATCCCCCTTCGCACAAGGCTTCGGCGGACAGGCGGGGGCGGGTATGACGAGTTGTAAGCATATCCATGGGCCTGAAATCATAGCTCAACCTACGTCGGTTTTCGATATAAGTAGAGAATTTAGTAGATTTTTGCTATTTTTTGCACCTATGTCGATTTTCGAGATAGGTATTATTTTTAAGCGTGATTTTGCAAATCATAGTACCTATGTAGAGACTTTACATAGGTCTAATTTATTCCTGGATGATTATTATAATTGGCATATGCAATACCTATATCGGTTTTCGACATAGGGTGGAATTATTGCAGAATTTGGGTGTTTATAGCACCTATGTAGAGACTCTACATAGGTCTGGTTTCTTTCCAGATTCTCACTAAAAATGACTTTATTAGCACCTATGTTGGTTTTCGACATAGGTATAAGAGTATCCTGCAATATTTTAAAATTATTATTACCTGAAATTGGTTCATCCCGCGTTCAAGTTAGGGCAGTATGGTTGGGCCAAGGAGGTTTGGGTATGAAAAAGTTTATTTTGGCATTTTTACTGATTATTTTAGGGGCCGGATTTCATTCAGTCTCTGCTGATATTATTGTTGATGACCCAAACATTGATGCTTTAACCATGACAAAAACAGGAGTTGGAATATTCACATCAAGCCCGAAAGAAAGATTAACTGTTAATGGA
>JADFFP010000075.1 GCA_022568115.1 Pseudomonadota bacterium
GATATCAAAGGCGCCGCCGTCGACCAGCGTGCCAATGGTCATTCCAATAATACCAGCCACGAAGAACATGAGCATCATGTTCACTGAGCCTTTTGCGTTATTAATGATATTATCAAACATCTCTTTTTCTCCCCTTATTTGCCGGCCAGCATTGCTGCCGCCAGAATTGTGAAGAATATATAGGCTGAACTTACATCACCGCCGCTACCAATATACGGTGCAGCCGTGGCCAGCCAGTACCAGAGATATCCGAAGACACCAAGCAGTGCTCCATTAGTTAGAGTATTTACCATATTACCCCCCTAGGTAAGGTTGTTTGTTAACTAGCTAGTTTTGAGGCAGACAACTAGTTTTAGCTTAAGCGTTGGCCCAGTGAGAGTGAAAGTAAATCTGCCTCATGTTCACGACTCACCAAACCCAAAGGAGCCTACTAAAAGATTAAAGTTAAGGTCAAATGACGAAATCGATTTTAAAGCAATAGTGCTAATTTTTTACTAGTAAGATTACTTAATTATCTGGAGTTAATTTAATTAGAAATATTATTCTAAAATGAAAATTTGAAAAAACCGAATCTCAGTAGCTCAATTCATCAAAAATTTTATCTATATTTTGATTCCATGGGCCAGAATAAGCCTCGAGAATTTCATCGGCCGGGCATTTGCCCTGCTTCACGCTGGTCTTCAGGATCTGTAAAAACCCCTGTTCGCTTTCCCCGCTGTTGGACAGCCGGGCTCTGTTATTCAGACCATGATCAGAAATATCCAAAACCTCACGGGCCAGATCCAGGAACGTCCTTTTTCCGTAAGGAGTTTCAAGGGCCATCATCGGAACATTGTTCCGCATTTCTTGACGCTCCCCGGCGCTCCAGCCCTTGACCAGATCCCAGGCGGCATCAAGCGCGCTCTGGTCATAAAGGAGGCCAACCCAAAACGCCGGCAGGGCACACAGCCGGCTCCAGGTTCCGCCATCGGCGCCGCGCATCTCGAGGTAGGTTTTCAATCTGACTTCAGGGAAGACCGTGGTCAGGTGATCAGTCCAGTCGGACATTTTTGGTTTGTGCCCGGGATATGCCCCAAGCTTCCCCTTCATGAAATCACGGAACGATTGGCCCGCGGCGTTAATGTAACCGTCGCGGTAGACAAAATACATCGGCACATCGAGAACATAATCGGCATAGCGCTCGAACCCAAAACCATCCTCGAACACAAACGGCAGCATCCCGGTCCGGGCCGGGTCGGTATCGAGCCAAATATGGCTGCGGTAGGATTTAAACCCGTTTGGCTTTCCCTCGCTAAAAGGAGAATTGGCGAATAATGCAGTGGCAAGGGGCTGCAGCGCCAGACCGACCCGGAACTTTTTCACCATGTCGGCCTCGCTGCCAAAATCCAGATTGACCTGGACGGTGGTGGTGCGCAGCATCATGTCAAGACCAAGGGCGCCAACCCGTGGCATATAGTTCCGCATAATTTCATAGCGCGCCTTGGGCATGGCCGGGGCTGCCTTTCTTGACATCGTCGGGTGAAAGCCAAGGCCGATAAACCCAACGCCAAGGGCATTGCCGATTTCCTTGGCCTGGTAAAGATGGAAAGTCACCTCATCGCAAGTCTGGTGGATGGTCTCCAATGGCGCACCGGACAACTCCAGCTGGCCGGCGGGCTCCAGCGTCACCGAAGCGCCGTCCTTTTCCAGCGCGATCAGTTTTCCCTGTTCCTCAATCCCTTTCCAGCCGAACTTCTGAAATCCTTTCAAGACCGCTTTGATTCCCTTTTCTCCTTGATAGGGAAGCGGAGCCTTGGTCTTGAGGTCAAAGCAAAATTTTTCATGCTCGGTGCCAATGCGCCAGTCTGCAGCAGGTTTAATTCCGCTCGCCAGGAATTCCACCAACTGGGCCTTGTTTTCTATGGCCGGGTTATTTTCCACAAAACCCCTCTTGTTACCAATCCCCGATCGCCGCCTGCCACAGGCTGAGTGCGGCCAGGGCCGCGGTGTCGGCCCTCAGTACACGTGGCCCTAATGATGCTGGAATGCAATAGGAATATGAGCGGATAAGTTCACGTTCTTTTGAGGTAAACCCCCCTTCCGGCCCGATCAGAATTCCCCACGGACTTTTGGCAGGTTTTTGAGACACCGCCTGGAGGGCCTCTAGAACCAGGGGATCGCCTTTTTCCTCATCACAAAAAAGCAGCCATCGCTCCCCGGGCCAGTTGCCCAGAACGGTCTCAAGTTTGGCCATATCGACAACATCGGGGATAGTCAGGCGCTCGCACTGTTCGGCTGCCTCGCGGGCGCTGGCGGCCAGGTGTTCGGTTTTTACACGGGCAACCACGGTCCGCATTGTTCTGACCGGAATCAGTTTTGAGACCCCGAGCTCAGTCGCCTTTTGCGCCATGTAATCAATCCCGGGACGCTTGATCGGTGCAAAAGCCAGCCACAAGTCCGGCTCTGGGGTTTGCTCACGCGTGCATTGGCTCACTTTCAAGGTGACTTCCTTTTTCGAGCAAGCGACAACGGCTGCCCGCCATTCCCCGTCGCAGCCGTTAAAGAGGGCTAGGGGCTCCCCTGCCTGCAAACGGATGAGGTTTGAAATATAATGAACTTGCTGGCCAGCCAGGGTTATGACCTCTCCCTGCGATAAAGGGCCGGGTACAAACAGGCGGGCTTTTGGTTTTAATTGTTTCATGGCCATAAAAATATTTCAGGAAAATAATATCCCCCGGATGACATCCTTTAATCTTGAGTTTAAAGTCTTACCCTAATAATTGAACAGGGGAAAATAACCAATTCATTCTTGGGGACAGGGAAAAATGATTAAAAGCAAGATCATTGCCGACGCCATGACCACTAACTGGGTTGACCGCTGGTCACCGCTGTTTTTACGCCCGCTCCTGAAACTGGGCCGGTTTGACCGGCCGATTGGCGCCTGGCTTTTGTTGTGGCCGTGCTGGTGGGGGGTTGCCCTTGCCGCCCAGCAGGGTACTTATCCGGATTTTCGTTTGCTTGGCCTTTTTGCCCTTGGGGCCTTCGCCATGCGCAGTGCCGGATGTGCTTTCAATGACATTGTCGATAGGGATTTTGACAACCGGGTAGACCGGACCGAGGCGCGCCCCCTGGCCAGCGGACAGATATCGCTGAGAGAAGCGATTCTTTTTCTTATACTGATGTGTCTGCTGGGCCTGGTGGTCCTGATGCAGTTCAATAAATATACCATAATCCTTGGGGTGGCCTCGCTGGTGCTGGTGGCAATTTACCCCTTTATGAAACGGATTACCTACTGGCCGCAGCTGTTTCTTGGCCTGACTTTTAACTGGGGGGCGCTGATGGGCTGGACCGCGGTGACCGGGTCACTCAGCCTGGAACCGGTTCTTCTTTATATAGCCGGTGTGTTCTGGACGCTCGGTTATGATACCATTTATGCCCACATGGATAAAAACGATGACATCCTGGTCGGGGTAAAATCAACCGCCATCAGGCTCGGGGAAAACACCCGCGCCTGGCTGTTCATATTTTACGGGTTTACGATTGGTTTCCTTGTTCTGGTTGGCATTAAGGGGAATCTGATGGTGATTTACTATTTTGGGATAATCGCGCTGCTGTTTCACTTCAAGGACCAAATAGAAAAGCTGGACATTCATGACCCGGTGAATTGTCTCAGGGTTTTCAAATCAAACATGATTGTTGGGTTGCTGCTGTTCTTAGGTGTCGCCGCCAGCAAGCTGAGCATTATGTAAGGAACGGCTGATGGCGTTTACCTCTCTCAGAGACTTTATTAAAGCCCTGGAGCAATCCGGCGATCTGGTCCGGGTCGCTGAGCCGGTTTCAATCAACCTTGAAATGACCGAAATCCAGACTCGCATTATTGCTGAACGGGGCCCGGCGATATTGTTTGAAAACGTTATTAACGAACAAGGCCAGAAAGCCGGGATGCCGGTTCTGGTGAACCTGTTTGGCAGTGTCGGGCGAATTGCAGCGGCGCTGAATACCAAGCCTGAGGGTTTGAGGGAAATTGGCGAAGCGCTGGCCTTTTTGCAAAAACCGGCCCCGCCGGAAAGTTTAAAAAGCGCCTGGTCGCTGCTGCCCTTGGCCAAGGATGTCCTGGCGATGCGGCCCAAGACGCTGAAAAAAGCCCCGGTCCACGAGGTGGTCCTTGAGGGCCAGGACATTAACCTGGATTTATTGCCGATACAAACCTGCTGGCCGGGCGAGCCGGCGCCCCTGATCACCTGGCCGCTGGTGGTCACCAAGGGTTCCGGTGATAAAAAGGAAAATTTTAACCTTGGCATTTACCGCATGCAAAAGCTGGGCAAGACCAAAACCTGCATGCGCTGGCTAAAACACCGCGGCGGCGCCCAGCACCTGCGCGACTGGCAAAGCAAAAAGCGTGAACCAATGCCGGTGGCCGCTGTGCTCGGGGCCGATCCGGCAACCATCCTCGCCGCTGTCACCCCGGTCCCCGATACCATGTCCGAATATCATTTCGCCGGGCTGCTGCGTAAAAAGCGGGTTGAGCTGGTGGATTGTAAAACCATTCCCTTGAAAGTTCCGGCCGAGGCCGAGATTGTCCTTGAGGGTCACGTGTCACTTGACGACATTCATGACGAAGGCCCTTACGGAGACCACACCGGGTATTATAACGCGGTTGAAAAATTTCCGGTCTTTACCGTTTCCGCCATTACTATGCGCAAGGATCCGATTTATCTATCCACCTACACCGGGCGGGCGCCCGATGAGCCAAGCGTTCTGGGAGAGGCCCTGAACGAAATTTTTGTCCCGCTGCTTCAAGCCCAGTTTCCGGAAATAGTTGATTTCTGGCTGCCACCCGAGGGATGTTCCTACCGGATCGCGGTGGTCAGCATTAAAAAGGCTTACCCCGGCCATGCCCGGCGCATCATGATGGGTATCTGGTCTTATCTTCGGCAGTTTATCTATACAAAATTCATCATTGTCGTCGATGATGATATTGATATCAGAAGCTGGCCAGATGTCATCTGGGCAATCTCCACCCGCATGGATCCGGTGCGCGATACCATGCTGGTTGAAAACACCCCGATCGATTACCTGGACTTTGCCTCACCGCTCCCCAGTCTCGGAGGAAAAATGGGTCTGGACGCCACCACCAAAATCGGTTCCGAAACTAGCCGCGAATGGGGCGCCAAGATTAAAATGAGCGATGAAATTATCGACTTGGTCACCAAAAAATGGCCAAAACTGGGACTTCCCGGAAGCGGCATGCCGATCTGGAAAAAAGATTGAGTCCGCTAAAATTTATTCCCGGGCCAATCCCAGTAAACATCACGAAAATATGATTTCCAGTTGTCCTGTCGCGAGCATAAGATTGGGGCGTACCGGGCGAGAGCCAACGGTACGTAGGTTGAATTGATTCATTCAATTCCCTTGCACCTCCTCAAAGGCCCCCGCCCTTAAAAAGCGGGGGTCTTTTTTATGTCGCCCAGGGAAAAGTGTGCTAATCAGATGGGCTAACCTGGCGAACAATCAACGGCAACCCCGGCATGAGCAAACTGGACAATACTTTCAATCTTCTGGACGATCTTATCAAGCAAACCCTGAAGGCGGGATGTGATGCCGCAGAAGCCGTTTTTGTCAGCCACGATGGGGTTTCTGCCAGTGTCCGGCATGGGCAGCTGGAACATATTGAACGTCCCTCGGGAACCGCTTTGGGATTACGGGCGTTTTGCGGCCAGCGCCAAACCTCGCTTTCAACCTCCGACCTTTCCGGGAAGGCCCTGAAAAAGCTGGTCACCGAAGCGGTGCAAATCGCCAAGGTTTCCCCGGAAGACCCTTATTGCGGTTTAATCGAAGGGGATGAACTGGCCTCAAATTCACAAAAAGACCTCGAGATTTTTGACAGCGCCCAGCCCCCGGCAGATGACCTGAAGGAAATGGCGCTCCGGGCCGAAGCCGCGGCCCTTGAGGAAAAGGCCATCACCAATTCTGAAGGGGCCGGAGCGGGATGGTCCAAAAAGACAATATACTTTCTGACCTCAAAAGGGTTTCGTGGCAGTTATTCGTCCTCAAGTTTTTCCCTGTCAGCGGTGGTAATCGCTGGTCAGGGGGCCGGAATGGAGCGGGACTATGAATATTCCACCACCCGCTTTTTGGCCGACCTGACAACCCCGGAGGAGATCGGCAGAAAAGCTGCCGAGCGGACTGTAAAAAGACTAAATCCAAGGAAGATCAAAACCGGGCCGGTTCCGGTCATTTTTTCAAGACGGATTTCCGCCAGCCTGCTGGGCCATTTCAGCGGCGCCATCAACGGCCAGGCAATTGCCAGGGGAACGTCCTTTTTGAAGGATGCGATGGAAGGCCAGGTTTTTTCCAGGGGCATCCGGATTATTGATGACCCCTTAAGAAAACGCGGCCTGGCCTCGCGCCCATTTGATGCCGAAGGGGTAGCGGCTGAACCCCTGGCGATTGTCCGGGATGGGATTTTGCAATCCTGGCTGCTGGATGCGCCGTCGGCGCGGGAATTGAAACTGAAAACCACCGGCCATGCGGCGCGGGGACTGGCTTCTCCCCCCTATCCGGCGCCGACCAATTTTTATATGGAAAATGGCGACCAAAGCCCGGCCG
>JADFFP010000076.1 GCA_022568115.1 Pseudomonadota bacterium
CGGCAAATCCTTGAAAGCCTGTCCGGCGCCGGGGCGGGGATTCTGCTCGGCTCCGACGCGCCGCAGCTCTACAGCGTCCCGGGGTTTTCTCTTGTCAGGGAAATGGAGGCGATGGCGGAAGCGGGCATGTCACCCGAAGCCATTTTGAGATCCGGCACCGCCACGGCCGGGGAATTTTTCAGTAACAAGGACAGGTTTGGGATGATCGCCCCGGGGCATCGCGCTGATCTGATCCTGCTGGATGAAAACCCGCTGAAGGATATCTCGAACATGCGTTCTATCGCCGGTGTCATGGTGCGCGGGATATGGCTGTCGCGGGCAGAGATCGAGGCCCGTCTGGCCGGGATCGAGGAGCGCAACAAGGGCGGTTCTTTCTTCTAATAATCAACCACAAGGAGCAGTTATTATGAGTAAATTCGAACTTTATGACCTGGAAAGCGCGCCGGAAGCGTCGCGCCCGTTTCTCGAGGCGGCCCAAACCAAATTTGGGTTTATCCCCAATATCCTGCGCCTCCAGGCCGAAGCTCCGGCTCTGCTGAAAGGCTATATGACGCTCAGCGGGATTTTTTCTGAATCGGGCCTGACCCCCGGTGAACAGCAGGTGGTGTTGCTGGCGGCCAGTATCGCCAACAAATGCCACTACTGCGCCGCCGCCCATTCGATGGCGGCGACCGGGGCCGCCGTCGGCCAGGAAGTTATTGAAGCGATCCGCACCAATGAGACCCTTAAGGACCATAAGCTGGAGGCCCTGGTCACCCTGACCAAAAAGATGATAGAGGCCCGCGGCTGGCTGACTGGGGATGATATCGAACCGTTCCTGGAAGCCGGCTATTCGCGCGCCGATGTCATGCACGTGGTTTTGGGAATCGCGGTGAAAACCATGACCCATTACGTCAATCACATGGCCGAAACCCCGCTCGATGAGGCATTTGAAAAATTTAAGGTTAGAGTAAAGTAATCTCAATAGGAATTATTTGACCGGGAATATTTTTCTGCATGGCAAGGCAGTACGGGCGCAGTGGTGTGATCACCATAAGGCCCGGACTAACAAAGCCAGGCATAAAAAGAACCCGGCAGACACTGTGGGAAACAGACTTTATGGAAATACGTCTAGGCCTTTCTATGATGCCCCACATCATTTTCAAGGCCCATCCTGTTTCCATTTTGCCTGTTTCCCATCAAATTATTTCCAATTGAAATTATTTTACTCTTTGACTTGATTTTCTAAAAATTTCCCCATATGTTGCGCGCGCCTCAAGGAATCGAAAGGATAAAGCGATGGCTGTTCCAAAAAGTAAAATCTCCCCGTCAAGAAGGGGCATGCGCCGTTCGCACGACAAACTGGGCCAACCGCATTACCAGGAAGACGCAACCACCGGTGAGCTGACCCGGCGCCATCACGTCGACCTGAAAACCGGCATGTACCGGGGCAAGCAGGTGACCGAGCCCAAGGGCGAGTTTTAAGTCCACTTCAATAACGTTTATTACCTTCACCGCTTCCGCCTTCGTTTCGCTATGGCGTGACAGGCCGGCGCAGCCTGGAAAGCGGGCATGATAAGAAGTGGGGTTTATAAAAAATCGTCATACCGGCTTTAGGCCGGTATCCGGCAAATGTTTGTGCAATTCTCCGGCCTATTAAACAAAAACAAAAGACCGGATGCCCGACTGAATCGGGCATGACGAAAAGGGGGACGTCCTCTCCCCTTCCGCCGCCGCTACCCTGGCTCCGCCGGAGGCTACGCCGAGGCGAGAAGCTATGGCGGACAAGCAAGGGAGAGGGGATAATGGCAGAGCGCTTCTTAAACTCCCTCTCCCCTCCGAGGGAGAGGGGTGGGGTGAGGGGGTCTTTTAATGCGTTTTTAATTTCAATCAAAACCCCCTCAATATTTCCCAAAACCTTATTATTCCAGAGCCGGCCACTTTAATAACCCGGCGAAACGATTGCCCGGGGGTTCTGGCCTGGTCAATCCAGGTCGAACTTGATGCCCTGGGCGAGCGGCAAATCGGAACTGTAATTGACCGTCGAGGTGGAGCGGCGCATATACGCCTTCCACGAATCCGAGCCGGCTTCGCGCCCGCCGCCGGTTTCCTTCTCGCCGCCGAAAGCGCCGCCGATCTCGGCCCCCGAGGTGCCGATGTTGACATTGGCGATGCCGCAATCGGACCCGGCGGCTGAGGTAAAGCGCTCGGCTTCTCTGACATCATTGGTGAAGATCGCCGAGGACAGCCCCTGGGGAACCGCGTTTTGCATGGCCAGCGCCTGGTCGAAGCCCCGGTACTTCATGACGTAAAGGATCGGCGCGAAGGTCTCGTCGTGGACAATCGCGGTCTGCTCCCCCATCTCGACAATCGCCGGGTGGACGTAATAACTGTTCGGATACTCGTTCTGCAAGGTGCGCCCGCCGCCGGTGATTTTTCCGCCCTCGGCCTTGGCCGTCTTGAGCGCAGCCTCCATATCGTTAAAGGCTCCCTCATCGATCAGCGGGCCGACCAGCACGCCCTCTTCCAGCGGATTGCCGATCATGATCGAGGCGTAGGCTTTTTTGAGGCGCGGGATAAATTTATCGTAAATATCCTCATGAACCAGCAGCCGCCGGGTCGAGGTGCAGCGCTGGCCGCAGGTGCCGACCGCGCCGAACAATATTCCGCCCAGCGCCAGGTTCAAATCAGCGCTCGGCGCGACGATAATCGCGTTGTTGCCGCCCAGCTCCAGGATGGTGCTGCCAAAGCGCCTGGCGACGGCGGGGCCGACAATGCGCCCCATGGCGGTCGAGCCGGTGGCGCTGATCAGCTTGACGCGGGGATCATCGACCATTGCCGAGGCGATATTACGGCCGCAGATTGCCAGCTGCGATAACCCCTGCGGGGCCTGGCCGAATTTTTTTGCGGCACTCTCAAACAGGTGCTGGGTGGCGATTGCCGTGATCGGGGTTTTATCGGACGGTTTCCAGATCACCGGATCGCCGCAGACCAGCGCCAGGGCGGCGTTCCACGCCCACACCGCGACCGGGAAGTTAAAGGCGCTGATCACCCCGACCACGCCTAACGGGTGCCAGTTTTCACGCATCGCGTGGCCGGGCCGCTCGGAGGCGATGGTCAGGCCGTACAACTGGCGCGACAGGCCGACCGCGAAATCGCAGATGTCGATCATCTCCTGAACTTCACCGAGGCCCTCCTGCAACAGCTTGCCGTTCTCCAGCGTCACCAGCCGGCCCAGCGCGTCCTTGTGAGTGCGTAACTGTTCGCCCAGCAGCCGCACCAGCTCGCCGCGCACCGGAGCGGGTGTGACCTTCCATTGCTCGAACGCCTTGGCTGCCACGGCAATTTTTTTATCGAGGGTTGTGGCGGTGTCCTGTTGAACCTTGCCGATCACCGCGCCATCGATCGGGCTGGTGACGGTCAGGTCCCCTTTTTCGAAATTTTTCGGGTCCAGGCCCATCGATTTCAAACAATCATTCGCGTTCATTTCAGTCTCCCAGTTTCAAACTCGTTTTTTCAAATCCGACAGCGTGGCGGCGGGGCTGATCGCTTCCCGGTCGACAATAATCTCTATCAGGGCCGGACGGCCCTTTTCAAGGGCGACCTCGAAGGCGGCCTCGAACCCCTGGTTGGAATCGGCAAAATAACCGTCCAGACCGAACGCCTTGGCCAATTCCATAAAATTCGGGTTCTCGAGGTCGGTGCCTGAAACCCGCCCCGGAAATTGTTTTTCCTGATGCATCCGGATGGTGCCAAGCATGGAATTGTTAAACACCAGGAAGATCACCGGCACATTGTATTGCACCGCGGTCGCCAATTCCTGGCCGGTCATCAAAAAACAGCCGTCGCCGGAACACGAAATGACGATCCGCTCAGGGTGAACCAGCTTGGCGGCGATCGCCGCCGGCACCCCGTAGCCCATGGCGCCGCTGGTGGGCGCCACTTGCGTGCCGAGCGCCCGGTAATGATAAAAACGGTGCAGCCAGGCGGTATAATTGCCGGCGCCGTTGGTAAAAATGGTATCATCGGGAAGGGTTTCGCGGAAATAGCGGTAAATCTCCGCCACCTGCACCCGGCCCGGATTTTGGGTCGGTTCGGACCATTTGAGATAATCCTTGCGGGCGGATTGCAGCCATCCCGCCCAGTCATCCTTTTTCCCGAATTTCACGGCCTTAAGGGCGGCGATGAAATTGGCCGGGGTGGAATGGATCGCCAGATCGGCCTGGTAAACCCTGCCCAGTTCCTGCTTGCCGGAATGGACATGGACCAGGGTCTGTTCCGGCACCGGCGGTTTCAAGAGGGTATAGCCGGAAGTGGTCATCTCGCCCAGCCGCGGCCCCAGCGCCAGGATCACATCCGCTTCCCGGACCATCGCCGCCAGCTTCGGGTTGATGCCAATGCCGATGTCGCCGACGTAATTATCAGAGCGCGGATCAATCCGGTCCTGGTAACGGAAGGCGCAGCCGGCCGGCAGTCCTTCGCGTTCGGCAAAGTCGCGGAAACCGGTCACCGCCTCACCGCTCCAGCCGGAGCCGCCCAGGATTACCAGCGGCTTTTCGGCCCGGCGCATCAGGGCGGCCAGGTTTTTCAGGTCTTCCGCCTTCGGCGCCGCCAAATCCGGCGCCTGGGGTTTGATTTTGGCGGGTGAACATTCAGCGTTCAATATATCCTCCGGCAGCGCGATCACCACCGGCCCCGGGCGTCCCGAGCGCGCCACATGAAAGGCCCTGGTCATCACCTCCGGGATATCCTTGACATCCTCGACCTGCTCGACCCATTTGGCCAGGGGCGCGAACATTTTTTTGTAGTCGACCTCCTGGAAGGCCTCATAGCCGATCTGATGGGTCGCCACCTGGCCGACCAGCATGATCAGCGGGGTCGAATCCTGCCGGGCGGTATGGATACCAATCGAGGCATTGGTCGCACCCGGCCCGCGTGTCACCAGGCAAATGCCGGGCTCGCCGGTCAGCTTGCCATAGGCCTCGGCCATATTGGAGGCGCCCGATTCATGGCGGCAGGTGATCAGTTTAATTTTATCGGCAACATCATAAAGGGCGTCGAGGATCGGCAAATAGCTCTCGCCGGGAACGCAAAAGGCGATCCCGGCCCGGTGTGCAACCAGCGCGTCAACGACCGCCTTGCCGCCGCTATATGGTTGATCAGCCAAGCCCGTTTCCGTTACGGTTATTGGTGGCGTAGTTTTTGCCAAAACGGTTTTCGATGAAATCCTTAAACTTGATTTCCTCCTGGCGGACAAATCCCTTGCCAGGAATTTTACCCTCCACCAGCAAATCCAGCACCGCGCAAACCGCCGAGGCGGTGGTGATCTGGATGCCGCTCCTGATCTCGCCGTCAATTTTCCGGGCATAAACCTTTTGAGTGTAGGTTTCCTGCAAATACTCGCCGTCCTTATAACCGGTGACGGTGACGTAAATTAGCACCACGTCCTGGTGCGTCTTGGGCAGTGCGTGTTCAAAAATTTCCTTGAGGATTTCCGGGCGTTCGCCCAGCCGCAAATCCTGAACCAGTATCTTGATGATATCGCGGTGGCCGGGGTAGCGGATCGAACGATAATTCAAATTCTGAACCTTGCCCTTGAGGGTTTCGGCCAGCGTTCCGAGACCACCCGAGGTGTTGAAGGCCTCGTACTCGATCCCGTCCAGTGAGAAATGCTCCAGC
This sequence comes from Pseudomonadota bacterium, assembly GCA_022568115.1. Classification (GTDB taxonomy): domain Bacteria; phylum Pseudomonadota; class Alphaproteobacteria; order Sphingomonadales; family SMXR01; genus SMXR01. The sequence goes on from JADFFP010000076.1 coordinate 5,659, forward strand.
TCCTCCAGCGCCAGCACCTCGCGCACCTTGCCGCCGACGATCGCCTCACAGGGTTTGAGGTATTCGTTGATCAGGCCGTCGGTTGACCAGGTCAGGTTATATTTCAGCGCGTTCGAGGGGAACTGCGGCAGCGCGCCGACCCGCAGGTGGAGGTTCTGCAGGGTATCGAAATGGCTCACCAGATCATAGGCGACGATCGAGACAAATCCCGGCGCCAGGCCGCACTGCGGGATAAAAGCGGTTTTGGCTTTTTCGGCCAGCTGCTTGACCACCCGGGTGCTCGTCACATCCTCGGTCAGGTCGAGGAAATGCACCCTGGCCTTGGCGGCGGCCCGGGCAATTCCTGCGTTCATGAAAAAGGGCGCCGCCGAAATCACCGCGAACTTGCCGGCCATGGCGCCCACCAGCGCATCAGAATTGGAAAAATCCAGGCGCAGCGTTTCAACCTTGCCGCTAACTTTTATTTTTTTCAGGTTATCATCGCGGTTGTCGGCGACCGTGACCTGGTAGTCCCCGGTGGCGCCCAGCAGGGCGGCAATCGTCTCGCCGATTTTCCCGGCCCCAAGCAGCAGAATATTTTTCATTAATTCCTCGAATTCAAGATAATTTTGCGGCGCCACCATAGCGGCAATGTATCCGGTTTAGAAGCGAAAAATCAGCGCTGGAATTCGAAAACCGGCCCCAGCTTCAATATCCCGGTCAGGGCATCGAGCGCGGCCAGACTTTCCCTGGCAAAATCCGGGTCAGCGAGGTCTTCCGGGGTCACTTTGTCGCGGTAGTGTTTTTCCACCCAGGCGGTCAAATCCCGGTACAGGCGGTCATCCATGATGACATTGGCGCCAAGCGCCGCGCGCTCCTGCCCGGTCAGCACTACCCTCAGTCTCAGACACGCCGGGCCGCCGCCATTCCGCATGCTTTGGCGA
>JADFFP010000077.1 GCA_022568115.1 Pseudomonadota bacterium
CAGTGATCCGGGGCCTCCGGGCCGCCGGAAAGCCGGATGATGTGTTTATATTCCATGCCGGAACCGCCAGAAAAGATGGGGAAATTCTTGTCACCGGGGGGCGGGTTCTGAATGTGACCGCCTTGGGAAAGACTGTCACCGACGCGCGTGACAGGGCTTATGCTGCGATTGAAAAGATTGACTGGCCGGAGGGGTTTTGCAGGTCCGATATCGGCTGGCGGGCGATTGAGCGGGAAAAGGGCTAGAGCAGTTTCTCTACCTGGATTTTTTCTTCTTAAACCTCCGCTTCTTTGACGGTGTATCCCCGGCAAAATGAATAACCCGTTGCGGGTAGGGAAATTCAATTCCCTTTTCATGGAATTTATCCCAGATGAGCAGCATTACCTCGCTTGAAACATTGGTGACGCCGTTCTCGGGATCGTTGATCCAGAAACGAAGCTGCAGTTCAACCCCGCTATCGCCGAAACCGAGGACGTGGGTAATCGGTTTTGGGTCCTCCAGCGCCCGTTCGTGTGCGGCGGCGGCTTCATTCATGATCTCCCGGGCCCGGTAAAGGTCCGTCTTGTAAGCCACGGTGACCGGAATTTTGCGCCGCACCACCCGGTTGGTATGTGACCAGTTGATCACCGGCTGGGTGACCATATCCTCGTTGGGGATCAGGTATTCGGTGCCATCCCGGGTTATCACCGAAGTATAGCGGGCGGCCATTTTGTTGATTGTGCCGAAGGTTTCCTGAATCTCGATAACATCGCCGGGTTTGATCGACTTGTCCATCACCAGCACGACCCCTGAGATAAAGTTGGAGACCACTTTCTGCAGGCCAAACCCAAGCCCGACGCCAAGCGCCCCACCAAAGACCGCCAGCGCCGTCAGGTCGATTCCCATGGTGTTCAGACCGACCAAAAAGGCAATAGTGATCAGAAAAATCTTACTGACCTTGACCAGCAATACCCGGACCGACGGGGTAACCCCCCGTATGGTCTTAAGCTGGGCCTCAATGATCTTGGACAGGGCCACCGCCACCCAGATGAAAAAAATTAACGTCAGCAAACCCCAGATAATATTATAGGCGCTTACGGTGGTGTCCCCGATCTGGATTGCAGCGCTTTCCAGAATTTGTATCAGGGGTTCCAGCAAATTAAAAATATTGAGTGCGGCAATGACCCAGATCAGAAGCGCGACAGTCCTGGCCAGCTGTTGATTGGTTATAAAGCGGGTCAGAAGCCTGATTATGATCCAGGCCGTGGCCAAGTTTCCAGCGATAATGAGAACCTCAACCGGGTAGCCCAGAAGTTTTCCCGCCACTTGGGCAATAACAATGAATATCAGCAGGACAGCTGGAAAATAAAGCGGATCGATAAAATCCTCAATCTTGGATAACAGTTTGCCCCTTTGGGATATCGCCGTGATTTTTCTGTTAATCAACTTGGCTGCAAAGTGTGCTATAACTGCAAATCCAATGACCAGTACAATCTGGATCAGAGCATCAGGAATCAAAACCTGGGCCTGGAGCCAGATCCAGAAATCAGATGCCATTTGCTGCAGTTTTTCCATAAGCCCCCTTGGGCAAGGCCATTAGCGTTTTTGCCGAAAGAATTCTTGCATAATTTTTTTCGCTCTGCCAGCCCCTATGCCATCAAAAACCTCCGGCTGGTGATGACAGCTGGTGCTGGTGAAAATACGCGGACCGTTTATAACCCCGCCCATTTTTTCATCCTCGGCGCCAAAATAAAGCCGCCGGATCCGGGCGAACGAAATGGCGGCGGCGCACATTGGGCACGGCTCGATCGTCACATAAAGATCACAGCCTTCCAGCCGTTCGCCGCCCCGCACCTGGCAGCCCTTCCGGATCACCAGCATTTCGGCGTGGGCGCTGGGGTCTTTCAATTCAATCGTGCGATTGCCATCGGCGGACAGAATTTTCTTTGTGTCCGGCTCGACCAGAACCGCGCCGATCGGAACCTCCCCTCTATTCAGGGCCAGCTCCGCCTGGTGAAAGGCCTCGGTCATGTGGTTGTCGAATTTCAAGTTTATCCCCATCCGTTTTCACAAAACCCGATTGCTGGCGGGCTGCCGCTCCTTTATGTTGGAGAAATGGAAACAAGTCAAAATAAAGAACGAATCGCCAAGGTGCTGGCCCGGGCCGGGGTGGCCTCGCGCCGCGAGGTGGAAAAGATGATCAAGGCCGGGCGCATTACGCTTGAAGGAAAGGTTGTTACTTCTCCCGCCACCTTTATCAGCAGCGCCCGTGAGGTAAAAGTTGACGGTGAAGCGGTGGCGGGAAAAGAGGAAACCCGGCTGTGGCTGTATCATAAGCCGCGGGGCCTGGTGACCAGCCACAAAGACGAGGCTGGCCGGCCCACCCTGTTTGATGCCTTGCCGAAAACCCTGCCCCGGGTGATCTCGGTCGGACGGCTTGATATCAATACCGAAGGGCTGTTGCTGTTGACCAATGACGGGGAGCTGGCGCGCTATCTGGAACACCCATCCTCCGGCATCCGCCGGAAATACCGGGTCCGGGTTCATGGCAAGGTCAATCGGGAAGAGCTGAAAAAACTGGAAAAAGGAATTACGGTCGAAGGGGTTAATTATGGCCCGATCCGGGCCGAGGTGGAAAAGGTGCAGGGAACCAACACCTGGCTGACCCTGTTCCTCAAGGAGGGGAAAAACCGGGAGGTGAAAAAAGTTCTGGGACATTTGGGCCTGAAGGTGACCCGTCTGATCAGAACCCATTTTGGCCCATTTGCGTTGGGAAATCTGAACCGTGAAGGAATCCGCGAAATAAGCGCGGATCGCATCCGGGAAATATGGAAAAGGAAAAAATGAGAATTATCGCGGGAGAATTCCGGGGGAGACGCCTTTTGACCCCGAAAGACAGCGCCATCCGGCCCACTGCCGACCGCCTGAGGGAAAGCATATTCAATGCCCTGGCCCACCGTTTGGGGAATTTTGAGGGGGTGCGGGTGGCCGATATATTCGCCGGTACCGGAGCCTTTGGTCTGGAAGCGCTATCACGGGGGGCGGCATTCGCCTGTTTTGTTGAAAAGCACCGGCATTCGCTTGACCTCATTCGCCAGAACATCGGCCGCTTTGGCCTGGGCGGGCGGGCGGAAGTTTTGACTGCGGACGCCCGGAACCTGCCGGAGGCGGATAAACCTTATGACGCGATCTTTATGGACCCGCCTTATGGCCGGGGTTTGACCGGTCCAACCCTGGAAAGCCTGATCGCCGCCAAATGGATCGCTCCGGCGGGGTTGATTGTCGTGGAGCGGGAGGAAAAGGATGGCTTTGACATCCCTTTGAGGTTTGAAGAGTTAAAGTGTATCAGGCAGGGAAAAAGAAGAGTCCATATCCTGACCCCTGTCTAAAGAGGTTTTTACCGGCGGCCGAACAGCCGCTCTATATCAGCCAGTTTCAGTTCCACATAGGTCGGACGGCCATGACTGCATTGGCCGGAATGGGGGGTGGCTTCCATTTCACGCAGCAGGGCGTTCATTTCCTCCTGGGTCAGGCGGTGGCCGGCACGTACGCTGCCGTGGCATGCCATGGTGGAGCAGACCTCCTCAAGTTTCTCCCTAAGTTTCAGCGATTCGTCCATATCCGCCAGGTCGTCCGCTATATCCAGGATCAAGCCTTTGACGTCCACTTCCCCAAGCAGCGCCGGGGTTTCACGGATCACCACCGCCCCTTCTCCGAACGGCTCTATCACAAGTCCCAACTCAGCCAGTTCATCGCTCCTCTTCAGTAGTTTATGAACCAGTGCCTCATCCAGTTCCACCACCTCGGGCATTAAAAGTCCCTGGCGTTCGATCCCGCGTTTGCTGAGCATTTTTTTCATTTTTTCGTAAACCAGGCGTTCATGGGCAGCGTGCTGGTCAACCACAACCAAACCATCCCTGGTCTGGGCGATGATGTAGGTCTCGTGCAACTGGGCGCGGGCGGCGCCGAGCGGAAACTTTTCCAGATGCTGATCCTCTTCCTCCATTTCCACCCTGGCCGTGGGGGCGGCCCCCGAAAACAGCGGCTCTTGCAGACCGGAAAAAGCCCCATGCGAGGGCCTGCTGCCGCCCTGGGGATAGAACCGGGGAAGCGCTTTTTCCAGCACCTGATCGGCAATTGTTGTGGAGGCTTTGTGGCCGGCCGCCTGCAGGGCCTGACGCAAGGAGCTGACAATCAGGCCCCGCACCAGGGCGGCATCGCGAAAACGAACCTCGGCCTTGGCCGGGTGAACATTGACATCGAGAAACTCCGGAGGAACGTCCAGAAACAGCGCCAGAACAGGGTGGCGGGACCGGGCAAGGTAATCCATGTAAGCTCCCCTGACCGCGCCCAGCAGCAGCCGGTCCCGGACCGGACGGCCGCCGACAAACAAAAACTGGTGCTGGGCATTGCCCCGGTTATAGGTCGGGACCGCGGCAAAACCGCTTAAGGTGTGCCCTTCCCGCTCGGCGCGGATAGAAAATGCGTTCTTGATGAAATCTTCCCCAAGAACGGCGCCAAGACGCTTGAGCCTGATCTCAACCGGGTCCCCTTTCAGGGCGCTCACCTGAAACAAGGTCCGGCCATCACTCTTGAGGGTAAAGCTCACTTCAGGATAAGCCATGGCCAGCTGTTTCAGGGCTTCCTGGATCCGTCCAATTTCGGTCCGGTCGGTTTTCAGAAACTTCAGCCTGGCCGGGGTTGCGTAAAAAAGGTCCCGGACCTCAACCCGGGTGCCGTGGGCCAGAGCTGCCGGTTGTGGAGCAAACATTTTTCCTCCCGCCACCTTGATTGACCAAGCTTCCTTTTCCGCTTTAGCGCGGCTGGTTATGCAAAGGCGGCTGACCGAGGCAATCGAGGGCAACGCCTCACCCCGAAACCCCAGGGTCTCGATATGCTCAAGATCATCCTCGGGCAGTTTCGAGGTAGCGTGCCGCTCAAGGCTTAAGAGAAGTTCATCCCCGGACATACCCGAACCATCGTCGGCAACCACGATCAAGGCTTTGCCGCCGGCTTCAATCCAGACATCAATTTTGCCAGCGCTGGCATCGAGCGAATTTTCAACCAGTTCCTTGACCACGTTGGCCGGACGCTCAATCACCTCGCCGGCGGCGATCCGGTTGATGAGTTTTTCTGGCAAACGCCTGATGGTCAAGGAAGTTCTCCCCTTCAAATCCAGTGAAGGGCTAGAAGATAAACATTCAGGTGATTTTTGGCTACGCCCTTTTTGACAAATTGGCCGGTTTTTTAATTATCCCCGTCCGGTTCGGAACTGACATGATCAATGCTGGAACCATCGGGGCTGCCCTCACGCTCGTCAATGGTGACAATATCCTCCACCAGCGTTCCTTTTTCCGTCACCTCGGTATCACTACCGACACTGGGGCGGATATCGGAAAGGGGCCGGGCTTCAATGGAACGCAACAGCGCCGCTTCACCGAGCGAAACCTGGGGCTTGATATTTTCACTGTCCGGGAAAAGAGCGCGCAGGGTTTCAGCAGAAGAGGCCAGATCCTGCGGGGTGGCTTCGCCTGGTTCGGGCGGAGTGAGGCTATATTCCGGCGGTATTATCAAAGGAGGCCGGGTAACCACCGCAAACTCATCAGGAGCATTTTTGTCCTTGCCGGCAATTTTCTTTAGCGTCCCGCACCCGCCAAGGGCAAGCAAGGGAACAACTGCGGTTAAGATTAGTACGGTCCTGAATTTACCAGTCATCATAGTTCCTTAAATATCAAATATAAGATCCCGGCGTTTTACGAATGATTTCCTATGTATTCTTTTTTTTTGACAAGAGCAAGGCATCCCACAAAAGAAGAACAACACCCATTGAAATCGCGGCATCGGCAACATTGAAGGTATAAAATGACCAGTCGCCGATAAAGAAATGGAAAAAATCCGCGACTTTCCCATATTCAAACCGGTCCCAAATATTGCCAACCGCCCCGCCGAGCACCAGCCCAAGGCCAACTTTGACCCATTTCTCATGGACGCGAAATAACCACCAGGCAACAACCAGGGTTATAGCGCTGGTCAGTGCGATTAGCACATAACGCCCGACATCCCCGTCCATCTGGAAAAGGCCCAGGGAAATTCCCCTGTTCCAGACCAAGCTCAAATCTAAAAACGGAAGCAGGTCTATCGGACCATTTTTTTCAAGGTTTAAGACCTCAACAATCCACCATTTTGACAACCGGTCCAAACCAAAAACGGCCAGCGCAATTAGGTAACCAAAATGCTTTTTCATGTTCTCTCCCGGGCGTCAGGAAGAGCGGCCACCACATCAGCGCAACGTTTGCAAAGATCTTTATATTTTTTACCTCCGCCAACCTCCTCAAGAACCATCCAGCAGCGCTCACATTTGCCGCCTTTGGCCCTGGCTGTGACCACTGCAACCTCCTTGACCTCTGCCAGGCGGAAAGCATTCTTGGGGGCCTTCCCAAAGCGAAACCCG
>JADFFP010000078.1 GCA_022568115.1 Pseudomonadota bacterium
ACCATCCATTGGACAACCAAGCCCCCACCAAAAATGGAACCTACTTTCACCCTAAAAAGCGGGGCGGAAGGTTGCCATTTGGTTGCCAACGAAGATTATGGCCCTAATGAAAATTAGTTAAGTTGTTAACTATATTGGCGCACCCGGCGGGATTCGAACCCACGACCTCTGCCTTCGGAGGGCAGCGCTCTATCCAGCTGAGCTACGGGTGCGTTAGAGCGTATTAACCTTTAAGGAAATCATTTGACCGGGAATATTTTTCTGTCTGGCAAGGCAGTTCGGGCGAGGTGGTGTGATCACCATAAGTCCCGGGCTAACGCCGCCAGGCAGAAAAAGAACCCGGCAAAACTGTGGCTTTGCTGCCTTGCCTGCAGACGTCGTGCCTTCTCCATGATGAACCACATCATGTTCAAAATCACTCCTTTGTATGCTGTGCAGCAAAGCCATCAAATTGTTTCCCTTAGAGGTTAATGCGCTCTTGCCGTACATAATGCCAAAGGCGTGTAAGTGCAAATATAATCATTTGGGCTTGAGAATGGTATTCCTGGCCTGGTCCAAAAGGTCCGGGTAATCGAGTGAATAATGAAGTCCGCGCGATTCCTTTCTTCGCATCGCGGATGTGACGATCAGCTCGGCGACAACCACCAGGTTCCTGAGTTCCAGAAGGTTCTTGGTGACCCGGAAATTTCCGTAATAATCCTGGACTTCCTTGCCCAGCATAGTGACTCGCCGGAGCGCCCGCTCAAGCCGCTTGTCGGTCCTGACAATGCCGACATAATCCCACATGGTGCGCCGCACCTCCTCCCAGTTATGGGAGACCACAACCTCCTCATCGGCATCGGTAACCCGGCTTTCATCCCAGGGTTTGACGTTCGGAGGGGAGGGCAAGTTGCTGAGGTTGTTTACGATATCGCTAGCCGCGGCCTCGGCGAACACCAGGCATTCTAAAAGCGAATTTGAGGCCATGCGGTTGGCGCCATGAAGCCCGGTCATCGCCACCTCGCCGATGGCATAGAGGTTCTTGACATCGGTCCTGCCTTTAAGGTCGGTCATTACCCCGCCGCAGGTATAGTGCGCCGCCGGCACTACCGGGAGCGGCTCTTTTGTCATGTCGAAGCCGAACTCAAGACAGCGTTCATGGATGGTCGGGAAATGCTCAAGGATAAAATCCTTTCCCTTGTGGGTAATGTCGAGATAAACGCACTCCAGCCCGAAACGTTTTATTTCGTGGTCGATGGCGCGGGCCACGATGTCACGCGGCGCCAGCTCCGCCTTTTCATGAAAGTCCGGCATGAAGCGCATGCCGTCGGGAAGCTTCAGATAAGCCCCTTCGCCCCGAAGCGCTTCCGAGATCAGGAAGTTCTTGGCTTTGGGGTGATAGAGGCAGGTCGGGTGAAACTGGTTGAACTCCATGTTGGCGACCCGGCACCCGGCGCGCCACCCGAGAGCGATGCCATCGCCTGTGGAACCATCGGGGTTGGAGGTATAAAGATAAACCCTGCTGGCCCCGCCGGTGGCCAGAATGGTGGCCCTTGCGGCAACCCGAACCACGTGACCGTTTTTGATATCAAGTGCGTAAGCCCCATAGCATCTTCCATTCTTGACCGGGCTTTCCAGATGACGCCCGGAAATCAGGTCGATCGCCATATGGTCTTCAAACAGCGTGATATTTTGATGGGCGCGGGCTTTGCTCTCCAGGGTTTCCTGGAGCGCTTTCCCGGTGGTATCCGCGGCGTGGATGATGCGCCGGTGCGAGTGCCCGCCCTCCTTGGTCAGGTGAAACTCATATTCGCTGTCGGGACCGGTGTATTTGCTGAACGGCACGCCCGCTTTTATCAGGTTTTCAATCGCCTGACGGCTGTGCTCTACCACATTGCGGACGGTCTTCGGACGGCAAAGGCCCGCCCCGGCCGCCAGGGTGTCTTTGATATGGGATTCAAGGGTATCGGTTTCGGCCAGAACCGCGGCGATCCCCCCCTGCGCCCAGCGGGTTGAACCGTCCGAGAGGATACCTTTTGAAAGAACCGCGACCTTGCCATGGTTGGCAAGATGAAGGGCTGCCGCCAGCCCGGCCGCGCCCGAGCCGATGACAAGAATATCAAAGACAGCGGACACCGCCCCTACCCGCCCGGCTCTCGGGTCAACTGGATAAAAATATCCTCAAGATCGGTCTCGCGGGTCGACAGGTCATGGACCTCAAGGCGGGTTTTGTTCAAGGCGTCCAGGACCCGCCCCATGTCGTTGGCTTCCTTGCTGATCTGGATCGCGATGCAGGTCGGGCTTTCCAGCTGGCTGCGGAATTTTTTCAACAGCACGGGCACTGTCTTGACGGGCTTTTTCAGCTCGATCCTGATTTCTTTCTCATCTATGCGGCTTAAGAGTTTTTGCTTGGACTCGCAGGCAATGACCTCGCCATGGTTGATAATGGCAATGATATCGCACAGTTCCTCCGCCTCTTCCAGGTAGTGGGTGGTGAGCACAATCGTCACCCCCTGCTTGTGAAGGGTTCTGAGATTCTCCCAAAGCTCGTGACGAAGTTCGACATCAACCCCTGCCGTCGGCTCGTCCAGCACCAGGACCGGCGGCGAATGGACCATCGCCTTGGCGACCATCAAGCGCCGTTTCATGCCGCCCGACAGGGTTCTTGAATAAACATTCGCCTGCTCTTCAAGCCGTACCAGTTTCAGCAGTTCCATGGTCCGCCGTTCGGCCTTCGGGACGCCGTAGAGTCCGGCCTGCAGCTCGAGCATTTCGGCGGGAGTAAAAAACGGGTCAATAAAAACCTCCTGGGTGACGACGCCAATCATGTTGCGGGCGTTCCGGGGGTGTTGGTCGATGTCATAGCCCCAGATTTCCGCCGACCCCGCGGTCTTTTTCACTAGCCCGGCGAGAATGTTGATAGTGGTGGATTTTCCAGCGCCATTGGGGCCAAGAAGCGCGAACAGGGATCCTTTGGGAATTTCCAGGTCAATCCCTTTCAGGGCTAGGTTCGGGCCCGACTTCTTGCTGCCGGCATAGACCTTTTCAAGCCCGGTAATTTTTATCGCTAGATCCTGATTTTTGGCGCCGGTTGGTTTCATTTCATAACCCCGAAGAATGCGCCTTCTCGGTAGCACCGCCTTGGCCCTAGCGTCAATCAAAGATATGTCATGGACTGTTGTAACCATCCGCGCCCTTGGCTATAAGTTTGAAAAGACAGATAAGGGTATCAAGACCGTGACAATTGCACCGCCGGAAACAGTGAAGGTCAGCACAATAGAGGTCGCCTGCGATGGCGGCGAAGGGGCGCTCGGCCACCCCAAGGTTTACCTTAATATGGGGGATGAGGGCGGGGTAGAATGTCCTTATTGTGACAAGCTTTTTATCCTTGAGGACGGGCCTCGGGACAAAAAGGGCAACGAGTAAATTTGATCCTGCCCCTCATGGGCAATTTAGGAACAACACAGGGTGCCGGAAAAAAAGCCGCATAAGGGAGACCACATCTATCTGATAGATGGCTCAGGCTATATTTTCCGTGCCTATTATGCGCTCAGGAACATCAAACCCCGCTCCGACGGTACGCCGATAAATGCTGTCCTTGGTTTTTCGAATATGCTCTACAAGCTTTTAGAGGATTTGATCCACAACGAAAAACCTACCCACATCGCGGTTATATTCGATGCCGGCCGTCGCACATTCAGGAACGACATTTACCCCGATTACAAGGCCCACCGGCCCGATGCGCCCGAGGATTTGATCCCGCAATTCCCGCTGATCCGGGAAGCCGTGGCAGCTTTTAATGTGCCGTGCATTGAAATGAAGGGGTATGAGGCCGATGATATTATTGCCACCTATGCCAAGCAGGCCCAAGAGCAGGGCATAAAGGTCACGATCGTTTCCTCCGACAAGGATTTGATGCAGCTGGTTGAGGACGGAATTGAACTTTTTGATTCCATGAAAAACCGGCACATCGGCCCGGATCAGGTGAAGGAAAAATTCGGCGTTGGCCCGGACCAGGTGATCGATGTCCAGGCCCTGGCCGGGGATTCGGTCGACAACATCCCGGGCGTCCCGGGGATCGGGGTCAAGACCGCGGCTGAGCTGATCAACACCTACGGCGATCTTGAAACACTTCTGGAACGGGCGGAGGAGATCAAACAACCAAAACGCCGCGAAAGCCTGATCAATCATGCTGAGGACGCGCGTATTGCCAAACAGCTGGTAACGCTAAAACAGAATGTCCCGCTGGATCAAGGCGTTGATGATTTCAAGGTCCGCGAAATTGACCCGGAGGCGCTCTACCGGTTCCTGGATGTCATGGAATTCAAAGCCCTGAAGGCAAAAGCAATTTCCCGGCTTGGCGCGCTGGAGGGAGATAAAGACCCCGCGCTTGAAGCAACCAAGGTCAAGCGTAATGGCTATCAATGCATCAGCGAAATGAAAGACCTTAAGGCCTGGATCGGGAGAATCCGCGAAGCGGGATTGTGTGCCGTGGATACCGAAACCACCGGATTAAATGTCATGCGCGCCGATCTGGTGGGGATTTCACTGGCCCTGGAAGCGGGGGAGGCTTGTTATATCCCGCTGCGGCACAAATCCCGGCAGGAAGGCACCCTTGACCTGGACGGCGCCTCGGGAAATGATGTTAAGCAAATCCCTTTTGATGAAGCCCTAAAAGCCCTGAAGCCGCTTTTGGAGGACCCGGGGGTTCTCAAGATTGGCCAGAACATCAAATACGACACCCTGGTTTTCCTCAAAGAGGGCATCCGGCTTGGGCCGGTAGACGATACCATGCTGATTTCCTATGTGCTTGAGGCCGGGCTTCATGGCCACGGCATGGATGAACTTGCGGTGCTCCATCTGGATCTCAAACCGGTATCGTTCAAGGACGTCGCCGGGGTCGGCAAAAACCAGATCACATTTGATTATGTACCCCTTGATCAGGCCGTCCATTATGCCGCCGAGGATGCGGACATAACCGCCAGACTGTGGCGCCTTTTGAAACCGCAGCTTGCCAAGCAAAAACTGGTCAACGTTTATGAAACCCTGGAACGCCCCCTGGTTCCGGTTTTGGCGGAAATGGAAAAAGAGGGAATCAAGGTTGACGGCGCCTTGTTGAGCCGTCTTTCCAATGAGTTTGCCGAACGGCTGAAAGATCTGGAAGCCGAAATCCACAAAATGGCCGGGTGTGAATTTAATATTGCCTCCCCCAAACAGCTTGGAAAAATTTTGTTCGAGGATATGAAATTCCCGGGCGGCAAAAAGGGCAAATCAGGGGACTATTCCACCAGCGCCGCGGTGCTGGAGCAGCTGGTGGCGGAAGGACACGAATTTCCAGCGCGCCTTCTCGACTGGCGCCAACTGGCCAAGCTGAAAAGCACCTATACCGACAGCCTGCAGAATGAGGTCAATGTGAAAACCGGACGAGTACACACCTCCTTTGCGATGGCCGCTACCTCTACCGGCAGGCTGGCCTCGAGCGATCCCAATATCCAGAACATCCCGATCCGCACCGAAGAGGGGCGGAAAATCAGGAAGGCCTTTATCGCCGAGCCCGGGAACAAGCTGTTGAGCGCAGATTACAGCCAGATTGAGCTGCGTCTTTTGGCCCATATGGCGGACATCAAAGCCCTGAAAGAGGCCTTCCGGAATGGCCTTGATATCCACGCCATGACGGCTTCCGAGGTGTTTGGAGTTCCGATTGAGGGGATGGATCCGGCTACCCGCCGCAAGGCCAAGGCAATCAATTTCGGCATCATTTACGGCATCTCCGCCTTTGGCCTGGCCAACCAGATCGGGGTCACCCGGGAAGAGGCCAGAGCGTTCATGGACACTTATTTCAAGCGCTTCCCCGGGATTCGAAATTATATGGAAACGACCAAGGAATTTTGCCGCAAAAAGGGGTATGTCGAAACCTTGTTCGGGCGGCGCTGCCATGTTCGCTCCATCAACGACAAAAACCCGAACCTGAGGGCCTTTGGCGAACGGGCGGCGATCAATGCTCCATTGCAGGGAAGCGCCGCCGACATCATTCGCCGGGCCATGATCCGCATGCCGGAGGAACTCAAGAAAGCAAACCTGCCAAATGTCAAAATGCTCCTTCAGGTTCATGATGAACTGATCTTTGAAACTCCCGGGCAGGACCTTGATAAGGCTATTCCCGTTATCAAGAAAGTCATGGAAGGGGCGCACTTGCCGACCATTGCCCTGGATATTCCATTGACCGTCGATTGCGGCTTTGGGGACAGCTGGGACCAGGCCCACTAAATCAGAAAACCCAAACCAATAAAAAACGGCCCCCGGAGGGGCCGTTTAATTGTTCTGTTTCAAGATTTAGAAGCCTTTGGTGAATTGGCCATAAACCATCCGCCCCCTGGGATCATGAATCTTGGTA
>JADFFP010000079.1 GCA_022568115.1 Pseudomonadota bacterium
AGGTATCAATTTTCAGACATTTTACCCTTAGCGTCATGTCAGTTCCTGTAAACCCTGGCCACTTGGCCCGTTGCTTTTCCGGTTAAGCGGTGTAAACTTAAATCGCTCACACCAGAAAAAATGACGCAAAAGCGTAAAAAGGTCAAACAATGAAAATAAACCTGCTCTCTCAATTCCTTGCCGCCCTGGCCCTGATTATCCTCAGCCCGGCCAAGGGATATGCCGCTGAGCCGGTTTTGTGGGAAACCTTCGAAAACTGGAAGGTGTATTTGTCCACCACCGCTGGCGGGGATTTTGACCTTTGCATGGCCACCAGAACCTACCACAACGAGGAAATGCTGGTCTTTTACGCGGATGCCAAAACCTCGGCGCTGGGCCTGTTTATCGAAGACTGGAAACTGGACGCACGCGACCGGTATCCGGTTCACCTGCAGTTTGACGGCGGACCGCTGATCGAAACCGTTGCGATTGCCGATGAAACCAAGGAATCCGTCCTGTTCGACCTGAACCTGAGCCAGCATATCCAGGCCCTGACAGAGGCCGCGATAATGACGCTGCACACCGGCGCCGGAGCATTGGATTATGACTTAACAGGTGCTGAAGAGGCCATTAAAAGCGCTGCTATCTGCGCGGTGAACAATGCCCCGCCCGGCTCATTGGAGGAATAGCGGCTCTCCTTATTGGAGAGATTTTTCCCGATCCCGTTTGACTCTTTCAAAAACCCCGATATAGTTTTTCACCGGCTAACAATTAACACATCAGGGGATATTATGACCGGGGTTTCTGCGAAAGGTCGGTTGACCAGAATTCTTATCTGCGCGAGCGTGGTTTTTACTGCTCTGTTGACCATTTCCGGCACGGCATTGGCCGAGGTCGATGAAAAATATTTTGAAGCGCTGGAATACCGCCTGGTCGGCCCGTTCCGGGGCGGGCGTTCGACAGCGGTTGCCGGGGATGTCCACAATCCCCTGACGTTTTACATGGGCGCCACCGGCGGCGGGGTGTGGGTAACCCATAACGCCGGCCAGAGCTGGGACAATATTTCCGATGGCCAGATAAGCGTTGGTTCGATCGGCGCGATTGCGGTGGCCCCCTCTGATCCCAACGTGATTTACGTCGGAACCGGCAGCGCCGGCATCCGCGGGGTTTCGGTTTCAGCCGGCGACGGCGTCTATCGTTCAACCGACCAGGGCAAAACCTGGAAAAACGTTGGCCTTGCCAATTCAAGAACCATATCCGCGATTGTCATTCACCCCGCCAATCCCGACCTTTTATATGTCGCCGTTCAGGGCTCATCATGGGGGCCGACCGAAGATCGTGGTATTTACCGCTCAAAAGACGGCGGGGAAACCTGGGAAAAGGTTCTTTATGTCAATGACACCACCGGCGCATCAGATATCATCATGGACCCGGCTAACACCAGAATCCTTTATGCCGGGATGTGGGATCACCTGAGGCGCCCGTGGGAAATCCGCTCCGGCGGGGAAGGTTCAGGTTTGCATAAATCAACCGATGGCGGCGATACCTGGGAGACAATAAATGAAGGTTTGCCGGAATTGATTGGTAAAACCGGGGTTTCCGTTTCGGCCAACCCGGACCGGATTTACACCATCATTGAGGCCGAGGACAAAAAGGGCGGGCTTTACCGGTCTGAGAACGGCGGCGAGGATTGGACGCTGATTAACGATGATCGCAGGCTTTACCAGCGCGCCTGGTATTACACCCATGTGTTTGCCGATCCTGTTGATGAAAACACCGTTTATGTTCTGGATGCGGGGGCGTCCAAATCGATCGACGGAGGGAAATCCTTTGAGGGTTTTGCGCAAGACGTCCACGGCGACCATCATGGCCTTTGGATTAATCCCGGGAATACCGACTTTATGATCAATGCCAACGACGGCGGCGGGACCGTTACGGTCGATGGCGGCAAAACCTGGAGCCGCCAGGACAACCAGCCCACCGCCCAATTTTACCGGGTCAATGCCGATCATGGCTATCCTTACAAAATTTATGGCGGTCAGCAGGACAATTCCAGCGTGGCGATTTACAGCCGCGGACCCGATGGCGGGATTGGCCGCGATGATTACGGGTCGATAGGCGGGTGTGAAAGCGCCCATGTCGCCTTTGACCCGGATAACCCGCGCTATGTTTACGCCGGGTGCTATCTGGGTTTGCTGTCCGAATATGACCAGGAAACCGGGCTCACCCGGGGGATTTCCCTGCTGCCCCATATCGGGGCCGGGGTTTCGCCGAGCGAGCGCCCGTACCGCTTTAACTGGAATGCGCCGATTATTGTCTCATCCCATGATCCGAACGTAATTTATTACGCCGGCAACGTCCTTTTCAAATCCACCGACCGGGCCGAAAACTGGGAGGTTATAAGCCCCGATCTGACCCGCGATGATGAGGCGCATCAAGGCCCGATGGGCCAGCCCATCACCAACGAGGTGGCCGAGCATTACAACACTATTTTCGCACTGGTTGAATCACCCCATGATGCTGACGTTCTTTATGTTGGCAGCGATGACGGCCTGGTGAACATCACCCGCGACGGCGGTGCAACCTGGCAGGACATCACCCCGAAACGGCTGGGCGAGGTGATGATCAATTCGATCGAGGTTTCCCCACACACGCCCGGAACCGCTTATCTAGTCGCTACCGGCTATAAGAATAACGACCACACGCCGATGATTTTCAAGACCACCAATTACGGGGCCAGATGGACCAATATTTCAGACGGCATTCCGGAACATGAATTCGCCCGCGTGGTCCGTGAAGACACGGTCAGACCGGGGCTTCTTTTTGCCGGAACAGAGCGCGGTGTTCATATCTCCTTTGATGGCGGGAAAACCTGGCAGCCGTTCCAGCAGAACCTGCCCGCGGTTCCGGTCACCGACATCAAGGTCAATGGCAACGACCTGGTGCTTGCCACCCAGGGCCGCTCGTTCTGGGTGATGGATGATATCTCATCGCTGCGCGCCCACAATGAGGACATGGAAGAGGCCAATGTCACGCTTCTTGACCCGGTTAACGCGGCTTATTTCAATACCGTTGGCCAGGTCTATCGAAATCCGGTCCAGAACCCGGAAGACGGGGTTTATATCCATTTTGCCATCAACGACGTCGAGGCGGCCGGGGAAATGACCTTGGAAATCCTCGATGAAAGTGGCGATGTGATCAGGACCTACCTCACCGAGGGCGAGGAACAAACGGACTTTGAGACATTTGAGGCGGTAGAGGGGATGAACCGACTGGTCTGGGATTATTCTGGTGAGCCGGTAAAACCTCTGGAAGGCTATTTTAATTATGCGGACTTTAGCCCCTCCTACCTGATGCCGCCCGGGAATTATTCGGTGCGGCTGTCATACGGTGAGGAAAGCCAGCAGCAAAGCTTTACGGTTTCCGATGATCCGCGCTCGCCGATCCCGGGTTTTATGAAGGGAGAACAGAATGAGCTTGTTCTCGACCTTTACAAACGGATTTATGAGCTTCATGAAAATATTCTAGACCTTCAGCTGGTCAAGGCCCAGGTGCAGGAAAAACTGGATCTGCCGGATGACATCGGCATGCCGGGCTCGGTGGTTGAAGCCGGCGAAGACCTGATTGAAAACATTGACGCCTGGATCGCCACTCTGATCAACAAGGAGCGGACAAACTTCCAGGACAGTCTCAATTGGGGAGACAAATACCTTGACCTCCTTCATTGGACGTACATCAGCTTCCAATCGGAGGTTCCGCCGCTGAACCGGAACCAGGTTTCCGAATATCACAATCTGGTTGGCCAGTGGGATGATATCGTGGCCGGGCGCGACCGGATAATTGCCGAGGACATCGCCAACTTTAACGCCCTTTATTCCGAAAAAGGAATCCCCGCGCTTATTATGCCGGGGGTACTTCCGGAGGAACCGGAAACAGACGACACACCCAAAACCGAACCCGAAGAGAGCGAGGATCAATAACATGAGCACGACAAAAACCTTAAAAAAACTGTTAGGCTTCACGGCGCTGGCCGGGGCCGGCCTGTTCGCCTTTGCGGCCGCCGCCGACATGGATTCCGGCCTGTTCGAGGGCATGAAAGCCCGCTCCATCGGCCCGGCCGGGATGAGCGGGCGTATCTCCATTGTCGAAGCAGTGGTCTCGGACCTCAATATTATTTTCGCCGGGTCGGCTACCGGCGGGGTGTGGCGCTCAAAAGATGGCGGCATGACCTGGCAGCCGGTTTTTGATGATATGGATGTGGCTTCGATCGGGGCGCTGGCGATCAACCAGCAGAACCCGGATATTATCTGGGTCGGGTCGGGTGAGGGCAACCCCCGCAATTCCACCTCGATCGGGGCCGGGGTCTATAAATCAATCGACGGCGGCGATACCTGGATCAAGGTAGGGCTGGAAAACTCCGAGCGCATCAACTGGATCCAGCTGCACCCGGCCAATCCTGACATCGCCTATGTCGCGGCGTTGGGAACGCTTTGGGGTCCCAATCAGGAACGCGGCCTCTTCAAGACCACCGATGGCGGCAAGACCTGGAACAAAATTCTTTATATCGATGAAAACACCGGCGCCACCGATATCAAGATGGACCCTTCCAATCCCAACAAGCTGTATGCCGCGATGTGGGAGTTCCGGCGCTGGCCGTACTTCTTCAAATCCGGCGGCCCCGGCTCCAGCCTTTACAGATCCTACGACGGCGGGGAAAACTGGATAGAGATTACCGAGGAAGACGGCCTGCCGGGCGGCGAATGGGGCCGCGCTAACTTTGCCGTCGCCGCCAGCAACCCGGACAAGGTCTATCTGGTTCTGGAAACAGAGAAAAATAATGTCGCCGCCCGCTCGGATGACGGCGGCGTCACCTGGACAGTCACCAATAAAGAGATCAACAACACCGGCCGGCCCTTCTATTATACCAAAATCCAGGTCGACCCGAAAAATGAAAACCAAGTTTATAACATCCAGTCCACGGTTCACATGTCGATCGATGGCGCCAAGACTTTCGAGATGGTGCCGATGATCAACTGCTGTTCGGCGCCGAACGCTATCCATATTGATGTCCATTCCATGTGGATCAATCCCAATAACCCCGACCACATGATGCTCGGGAACGACGGCGGAATTGCCACTTCCTATGACATGGGGGTGACCTGGCGGCATGTCGCCAATCTGCCGCTGGCGCAGTTCTATCACATCAATGTCGACAACGATCATCCCTACAACATCTACGGCGGATTGCAGGACAATGGCTCGTGGCGCGGCCCGTCCGAGGTTTGGGAAAACGGCGGCATCCGCAATTTCCACTGGCAGGAAGTATTCTTCGGTGATGGCTTTGACACCCTGCCCGACCCGGAAGATTCGATGCAAGGCTACGCCATGGCCCAGGGCGGCGCCCTGGTCCGCTGGGATATGCATACCGGTGAGACCCGCTTTATCGCCCCGACCCGGGTCGAGGAAGGGGTGGATCTCCGCTTTAACTGGAGCGCCGGCCTGGCCCAGGATCCATTCGATCCGGCAACTATTTATTACGGCAGCCAGTATCTCCACAAATCCACCGACCGGGGCCTGACCTGGCAGGCGATCTCGGGCGACCTGACCAGCAATAATCCCGAATGGCAGACCTTTAAAGAAACCGGCGGACTGACCCCGGACGTGACCGCGGCTGAGTTTTACACCACCATCACCGCGATCGCCCCAAGCCCGGTTGAGGAGGGGGTGATCTGGGTCGGCACCGATGACGGGCGGCTGCACATCACCCGTGACGGCGGAGCAACCTGGGAAAGCCTGGAGGGACGCCTGCGCGGGGTTCCCGACAATACCTGGATCCCGCATATCGAACCCTCGCCCCACGACCCCTCGGTGGCCTATATCGTCTTTGACAACCACCGCCGCTCCGACATGAAGCCTTACGTCTACCGGGCGGATAACTATGGCCGGCGTTTCACCAACATCACGACCCGTGAGGTCAAGGGTTATGCGCTGTCTATCCAGCAGGATCATGTCGATCCTAACCTTTTGTTCCTGGGCACCGAGTTCGGCCTTTTTGTCTCCACCAATGGCGGCGATGACTGGATGAAATGGACCGCCGGGGTTCCCACTGTTTCAGTCATGGACATGGCCATCCAGGAGCGCGAGAACGACCTGGTGCTGGGCACCCATGGCCGGGCCATTTTCGTTATAGACGATTACAGCGGCCTGCGCGGTCTGTCGGAAGACGATTTTGGGGAACGCTTCAAGCTGCTGTCGATGACCGAAGGCCAGCAGTATTATTCCAAGCAGTCGCCTTCGCTGCGTTTTGACGGGGCGACCGGCTTTCGCGGCCCCAACGAAGCCCGCGG
>JADFFP010000080.1 GCA_022568115.1 Pseudomonadota bacterium
GGCGGCTATTCGGTTTTTGCCGGAGTTGGTGAGCGGACCCGTGAGGGGAACGACCTTTACCACGAAATGCTGGAATCGGGGGTTATCAAAAAGAATGGCGATTCCAAAGCGGCACTGGTGTTTGGCCAGATGAACGAACCGCCCGGCGCCCGTGCCCGGGTTGGCTTGACCGGCCTGACTCTGGCGGAATACTTTCGCGACGAAGAGGGTCAGGACGTGCTGTTCTTTATCGATAACATCTTCCGCTTTACCCAAGCTGGCTCGGAGGTGTCGGCGTTGCTTGGCCGGATCCCGTCGGCTGTGGGTTACCAGCCAACCCTGGCGACCGAAATGGGAAACCTGCAGGAACGCATTACCTCGACCAAAAAAGGCTCAATCACCTCGGTGCAGGCGATTTATGTTCCCGCCGATGACCTGACCGACCCGGCGCCCGCTACCTCGTTCGCACATCTGGATGCTACCACCGTTCTGTCGCGCCAGATCGCCGAATTGGGCATTTACCCAGCTGTCGACCCGCTCGATTCCACCAGCCGCATGCTGGACCCGCGCATAGTAGGCGAAGAGCATTACAAAGTGGCCCGTTCGGTCCAGGAAGTTCTGCAGCGTTATAAATCCCTGCAGGACATCATTGCTATCCTGGGCATGGACGAGCTGTCAGAGGAGGACAAACTGGTGGTCACCCGCGCCCGCAAAATCCAGCGTTTCCTTTCGCAACCCTTCTTTGTCGCCGAAGTCTTTACCGGCACCCCGGGGGTTCTGGTGCAGCTGGAGGATACCATCAAGGGCTTCAAGGCGATTGTCGCCGGTGAATATGACCATCTGCCCGAAGCGGCCTTTTATATGGTCGGGACTATCGAAGAAGTGGTCACCAAGGCCGAGAAACTGGCTGCGGAAGCTGCTTAAGAGGCAATTGGAAAATGGCTGAGCACAAGGAAAATACCCTTCATTTCGAGCTGGTTTCACCAGAGCGGCTTTTGATGGATGCATCTGTCAGCGCTGTTTTGGTGCCGGGTTCGGAAGGGGATTTCATGGTGTTGCCAAACCATGCCCCGGTCATGTCGACGATTCGTCCGGGGGTCTTGGATGTTTACCAGGGAAAGGATAAAACTCCTGAACGGATTTTCCTGCGCGGGGGTTTTGCCGAGGTGACCCCGGGTTCGCTGGTGATCTTGGCGGAGGAAGCAGTCCCGGTTAAGGAACTCAGTAAATCCGACCTCAGGCAGCGCATTACTGACGCTGAGGAAGACCTGGAAGACGCCAAAACCGATGAGGACCGGCGCAAAACCAGGGAAGCTATTGCCCGCCTGAATGAGCTCTTTGAGGCTGTCGGTTAAAGCTTCCTAATTTTCAAGAAAGGGTTGAAATTCCTTGAGGATGGCCAGGTAAAGGTCACGTTTAAAGGGAACAATCAGCTCCGGAACTTTGGCAATATCCACCCAGCGCCAGGCGTTGAATTCCGGGTGATCGGTATTCAGGTTAATATCAGAATCTGACCCTAGAAAACGCATCAAGAACCAGATTTGTTTTTGACCCCGGAATTTTCCGCCCCAGACTTTTCCAACCAAGTCATCGGGGAGGTCGTAAAAAAGCCAGCCCTTGATGCGGGCAATTATTTCGGCGTTATTGGTGCCGATTTCCTCTTCCAGCTCCCGGAACGCCGAATGCTCAGGGTCTTCCCCATCGTCAATTCCCCCCTGGGGCATTTGCCAGGATTCCATCGTGGTATCAATTCGCTGGCCGACAAATACCTTGTTTTCCCGGTTTAGCAGCATCACCCCGCAACAGGGGCGGTAGGGAAGGGGGGATTTATCCATTAAATTCCGGGTGTTTCCTAGCAAGTACCGGGGCAGTCCTCGGTTGTTTCGGAGGGCGGAGTCAAGTCAAGCGGAAGCGCACCTGTTGATAACACCGGCGGGTCCTCTTCAACGATCTTTATAACCGGCTCCGGGCCGGCTTTTCCTTCCGGCATATCCGCAGACCAAAGGTACGCCCCCCCGGCGGCGATCAGGCCGAGGCTGAGGCCCCACGCGATTATCAGGTTTCTCATATTAGTCCCTTTCTATTGGTCCTGGTTCAAAAGCGCCAGGCGCTGGCCAACTTCTATGATGCCGGTCAAAAGATCGAGGGCGTAATTCAACTGGTAATCCTCAAGCCGTCCAGCTTCGTCAACTTTGGGCTCAGGTCTTATGAGCACTTCACTTGCAAGTGTTTTTTCTTCACTGGCAGCACCGTTTTCATTGGGGATATGGTTGACCAGATCACGCTCGCGCCGGAAAAAGACCGGGTTGCCTTCGGCATCACGGACCGGTTGTTCAACAATAATATCGGGTTTAATCCCCAGTGTCTGGATGGAACGCCCGGAAGGCGTGTAATAACGGGCTGTTGTTATCCTGACGGCCCGGTCATCAGCCAATGGGTAAACCGTTTGCACCAGCCCCTTGCCGAAACTTTCCACGCCGAGAATTGTGGCGCGCTTGTGGTCCTGCAGAGCGCCCGCGACAATTTCAGAGGCCGAGGCGGACCCGGCATTAATCAGGACGATGATCGGCAAACCATCGGTATCGTCACCGCGGGTGGCGTCCCAGCGGGCATTTTCAGACCGCTGGCGGCCGCGGATGGATACAACCTCTCCCCGTTCCAGGAAAACATCGGTCACCTCGATCGCCTGGTCCAGCAGGCCGCCCGGGTTATTCCTGATATCAAGGATGTATCCCTTCAGGTTGGCCCCCGCTTCTTCCTTGATTTCGCGAATGGCTTTCTTCAGATCTAGGGTCAGTTTTTCATTGTTAAAGGTGGTCAGGCGGATATAGCCGATGTTACCCCGCTCAACCCGGTGGCGCACGGCGCTGATCGAGATAATTTCACGCACCAGGGATACTTTAAACGAGCGCTCCTCACTGGGCCGGGAGATGGTCACCTCAACCTCGGTCCCGACAACACCACGCAGGTTATTGACCGCTTCGGTATAATCCATTTCTACGATTGGCCGGCCCTCGATATGGGTAATATAATCGCCGCTTTGAATGCCGGCGCGATAGGCCGGGGTGTCATCCATCGGCGAGATTACCTTCAGGACACCGTTCTCACCAATGACCTCGATGCCAACTCCGCCGTATTCGCCTTTGGTCTGGATCTGGTTTTCCCTGAAAACATCAGCATCCATATAGCCGGAGTGCG
This sequence comes from Pseudomonadota bacterium, assembly GCA_022568115.1. Lineage (GTDB taxonomy): Bacteria > Pseudomonadota > Alphaproteobacteria > Sphingomonadales > SMXR01 > SMXR01. The sequence goes on from JADFFP010000080.1 coordinate 3,178, forward strand.
GGTCTAGATTGTTCAGCATGCCGCGGATGGCGGCTTCCAGAAGTTCCCGTTCGTTCACCTCTTCCACATAAGTGTCCTTGACCAACTCCAGTACCTTGGCCAAAAGGTCCAGTTCGCGGTAGGTTTCATCAGACGTTGTCTCGCCGTCGGTGAGGGCGCTAAGCAAAAAGAACAGGCTTACGATCCCTGCAATTGATTTTTTCATTTCTTTTTTCCTTTCACTTCTGGTTCAACCAGGGAAGCGGGTTAATCGGTTCGTCATCTTTCCTGATTTCCAGATAAAGCCGGGAGGACACTCCGGGTTTATTTCCATCCGCTGATGCCAGCCTGACCTCAGGCATCAAGCCTATCGGCTCACCTGCCAAAACCCACTCGCCGACGCTGGCGTTTATAGTACCTAAACCAGCCAGCAGACTATGATAGCCTTCCCCATGGGCAATGATCAAGAGGTTGCCATAGGTGCGGAACTCTCCAGCATATATAATGCGTCCGTCAAATGGGGCAATAACCTGTGCTCCGGACCGGGTTTGAATATTTAGACCCTGAGCGGTTCCGGCGGCAATTTGAGCCCCGAATTGTTGGGTGATCACGCCCCGGGCAGGAAGCGGCAGGGACCCTTTTGCCCTTGAAAAGGATTTCCCAGGGGGGATTGGCGGTGTTGGCAGGGCCTGACGGACGGCACTTCTAAGTTCTTGTTCCAGCTTTTCAATCAGCGAACGCAAATCCCGGGCCTCACGGGCCAATGCCTTGGTTCGGCCCTCTTCCTGGCCGGCCCCCCTCAGGTAATCGGCGTATAGCGCCCGTTTTTCTTTTTGCAAAACCCCCAAACTACGGCGCTCCCCTTGCAAGGTTTCAAGATTGTTGTGGTGATTTGTCTGCTCGGCGACAAGCTCTTCTTTCAGAGTATTTAATTCTTCCAGACCGGCGCGCATCAGCACTGTCTTTTTTTCAATTTCCGGCAAGATGACGGTCAGGAGCGATGCACTGCGAACCGTCTCGACCGCCTGGGCCGGGCGCATGATGATGTATTCGGGAGGACGCTGGCTAAGGCGCTGAAGGGCTGCCAGGGTGTGGACCATATTGAGGTTCTGCTTGCGAATTTCTTCTTTTTTGTTTGCTATTTCCCCGGTGAGGGAAAAAATGTTTTCTTCCAATGCAGTAATTGTTTCTTCCAGGTTTTGCACTCGGCTGGCCATTTCCACCAGTCGTTTTGCAATTTTCTGACCTTCACTGGCGACCCGGCTGGCTTTATTCTTCAAGTCCTGGCGCCGTTCTTTGCTGTCCTCGATTTTTTGCTCTATGTCCTTGAGCTGTTGCTGTTCGGTCTTCTGGGCAAGTGCTGAAACAGAAGAGAAAGCCAGTATCAGGGGGAGCAGAAGAAAGCATAACCGCATGAGCAATCTCATTTCTTTACCGTCTTGCTTTGCAACAGGGAATGGCCGGTCATAACTAATGGCTGTTCCAGGCTCAAAAGTCCCAGCAGGGTCGGAGCAATATCTGCAAGGGAGCCGTTTTTCAGCGTCACACCCTTCATGCCGACCAGAATGACCGGGACGTCAGTGGTTGTATGGGCGGTATGCGGAGCTTTCGTGTCAGGGTCCTGCATCTGCTCTATATTTCCATGATCGGCACTCAAGAGCATTACCCCGTTCGCTTGTTGCAGGGCTTGTTCAATTTTTCCAAGACAGTCATCGATAACCTCAACCGCCTTGATGGCCGCCTTGAGGTTTCCGGTGTGTCCGACCATGTCCGGGTTGGCAAAATTGACAACAATAAAATTGTAAGTGTCATCATTTATCACTTGAACAAGTCGGGCGGTTACTTCGCGCGCGGACATTTCCGGCTTTAAATCATAGGTGGCCACTTTGGGGGAGGGGATCAGGATACGGTCTTCGCCTTTAAAGACACATTCTTCACCGCCGTTGAAAAAAAATGTCACGTGGGCGTATTTTTCAGTTTCGGCAATGCGCAGCTGTTTCAACCCGGCTTTTGAGACAAGTTCCCCCAGACTGTCCTTTACCTCGATAGGGTCAAACAGGGGGATCATGTATTTATCCAGATCGGATGAGTAAGCCACCATTCCGCCCCGGGCCGAAAATTTGGGGGCAAACTTTCTTTCAAAGCCGTCAAAGTCCGGATCTACCAGGGCGGCCAGAATTTGCCGCACCCGGTCAGCCCGGAAATTGGCCATCAGGAGCGCATCGCCATTCTCCATGCCGGAGTAATTACCTATCACCGCAGGGAGTGCGAACTCGTCTGTTTCATTATTGGCGTACGATGCTTCAATGGCGGCTAATGCTGATGGGCAGGACCTTCCTTTCCCTTCGGCAATCGCCTCAAAGGCCAGCTGTACCCGGTCCCAGCGCCGGTCGCGGTCCATGGCGTAATACCGCCCGGCTACCGTGACGATCCTGACCAGGTCATTTTCCAGAAACGGCTTTTCAAAATCTTCAACAAATGAAGGCGCACTTTTGGGCGGCGTATCGCGGCCATCCAGAAAAGCATGGACCTTGACCGCAATCCCATGTGATGAAAAAATCCCGGCGATGGTTTTCATATGATCCTGGTGGCTGTGTACCCCGCCCGGGGATATCAAGCCCATCAAATGGAGGGCTCCACCACTATCCTTCAATTTTTTGAGGGTTTCCTGAAGAACGGGGTTTTTTTCAAATTTACCACTGGTGATGGCCTTATCAATTCGCGGCAGGTCCTGTTTTACCACCCGTCCGGCGCCAATATTCATGTGCCCCACTTCGGAATTACCCATTTGGCCTTCAGGCAAACCAACCGCCTCGCCTGAGGTTTTCAGGAACGCCCTGGGGTGGGTTTTCCACCAGCGGTCATAGGTGGGTGTTCTGGCCTGGAAGATGGCGTTGTTGGGACTAGCTTCGGCATGACCCCAGCCGTCCAGGATGCAAAGGATTACGGGCTTGTATCTGTGACCAGGTTTTTTCAACATATTTCCGTGCTTAAAGTAAGGCCGGAATATACTTCCCGGCACTGTATGTATAGGCTATTTCATTGATATCCACCAAATGTCCTTGGGCTCATTTGTGTTACGGGTGTCCT
>JADFFP010000001.1 GCA_022568115.1 Pseudomonadota bacterium
TTCCTAACCAGATTATATCTTTCATAAGTACAACTTCCAATTATGGTAACATTACCATATTATTGATGTTAGATAAAGTGGAGAATTTAGTTCACTCCCTCCCCCCTTCACCCCTGCCCCCATAAATGCTAAGCAATTTCCATGGCTCTGGAAATTATCGAGGCGGTATTGAAAGCGGTGCTGCCGCTCGGCGTACTGTCCTATTTCTTGTTCCACTGGTCGCTGAAAGCCGGACGGCTGGAGGGCACCGGCGGCCGCAAGGCGTTCAAGGCCGAAATGAAGGCGATGAAAAAAAGCGCGAAGAAAAAGAAAGCCAGGTCCGGCAACCCGATCCATAACAAGTGGATGAAGTTCGGCGGCGGGTTTTACGGGCTGGTCGGCATGTGGACCTTCCTGGTGATCGAGGCCCTTGAGGTTTACGACTTCGCCACCGGCTATCAGGGCATGGATAGCCTGGCAGAAACCCTCAACACCACTTCGTTTACAGGTCTCGCGGTGGAATTTTTGGTCAATTCCATCAAAAATTTCATTACCGCCATCGTCTGGCCGGGTTACTGGCCGGATGTGCTGGACAGCCAGCGAATTTGGATTTGGCTGATCGCCGCTTACGCCGGCTATTGGATTGGCATGAAAATCGCCCGTATAAGGGCAGCCCCTGAAAACAACCTTTAAGGTCCGCTATTTCTTACGACTGCGTTTTCTTGTGTTCAATGTGCCAATTATTCTTTCAAACAATTCCTCCAGATCATAGGGTTTGGAAAGCAGTTCATCGCTTTTGATATGGAGACCCTTTTTTTCGATGCTTTTTCCGGTATAGCCGCTGGTATAAAGAATTCTGCCACCCGGAAATTTCTTCCCGAACACCTTTCCTATTTCAGGGCCGATCATCCCTCCCGGTAAAACCACGTCACACAAGAGGAGATCAATGGCCTTGTTTTTCTTGATGATTTTCAGGGCCGCCGGGCCATCCATAGCCTGCAAAATAGTATAGCCTTCGCCCTTCAGGGCCTTGGCCGTGAATTCCCTGACACCCGCGTTGTCTTCTACAATAAGTAAAGACAGGTTTTCCTTTGTTTTCGCTCCCACCTTTACTTTCTTTTTGCGGCCGGGTTTTTTCCTGGTTTGCGTGGCCTGGAAATAAAGCATGAAGGTGGTTCCCTTGGCAGGTTCGCTGTAAACGGTGACCGCGCCCTCCATCTGTTTCATAAAACCAAAGACGGCGCTTAAGCCCAGGCCGGATCCTTCCCCGGGCTCACGGGTGGTGAAAAACGGCTCAAATATTTGTTCCATTATCTCCGGGGTCATCCCGACGCCGTTGTCAGAGACGGAAATAACCACATATCTTCCCGGCCGGATCAGTTTTTCCTCGGCCATTTTCTCGCTCATATCCTTTACCGCAACCTCAATGGTCAGGTCGCCGCCCTTGGGCATCGCCGCCCGGGCATTGTCGGCCAGGTTCAAAAGCGTATTTTTCAGCTCTTCGGTATCAACTTCCATGAAAACTTTACGGGGTGACAGCTCAAATTCAATTTCGATGGTCTCATCTATTGCTGCTCTCAGTAGCGGCTGGAATTCCTGCAGGAATGCATTCACGTCAATGGTCGCCCACTTGAGGTGCTGTCTTTCTGAAAAAGCCAGCAGGGCGCGCAGGAGGTGGGCGCAGCGTTCAGACGATTGAATGGCCAGATCAAGGCTTTCCTGATCTTCCTTTTTCATTTGGGAATGGGAATTTTGCATTAACATCAGGCTGCCCATGATCGCCGTAATATGATTGTTGAAATCGTGCGCGAAATCACCCGTTAAATTGCCGATGGTTTTCATTTTTTGGGCATGCTCGGCTTTTTCGGCGATCGCCAATTTCTCAGTAACATCATCTACATAGGCGAATAAGACAGGCGGATCTTCCTGGTGCAGGGCGTAAAGCAGAATATCAGCATCGTAAGTGGTCCGGTCTTTTCTAAGGTGCTTGGTCAGAATCCTAACTTGATCTTTTTCCCCGGCCATCAAAGGTTTCAGTAATGCGGCATGATGCTCCCTCAATTCCTTGGGTTGTAAATCCTGGGGTGTCATTTTTTTCAATTCTTCCTGAGAATAGCCCAGATTTTCCCTTGCCCCACGGTTCACGTTGAGAAATTTCAGGGTTTTCAAGTCCGCCATATAAATTTCGTGGGGGGAATCCTCTATAATCCTGCCCAAACGCAGTTTTTCGGATTCCTCGGCCAGCTGGGCGGTGATGTTCCTGAAGGCGGTGACAGCGGTCTTCACAGTGCCATCTTTTTCTATAACGGGACCGGAAAGGTTATCAAACCAGATATAATGGCCATCAGCATGTCTCAGCTGCATGCGGCTTTTATATGATTTTTTTTCCACAAACACTTTGTGCTGCCACTTTTTAATCTCCCTTTTTTTGCCTTCGGGGTGAATCAAAAAGAAGGGGGCTTTTCTCATCAATGCCGCAGCATCATAACCCAAATGTTTTTTTACAGAAGGTGAGATGAACAGTCTGTTTCCTTTCATATCACTGAGAACAATGATGTCGTTGCCGTGCTCTGCCAGCAGTTTATATTGCGCTTCGGCGGCTTTGGCCTGGGCTTGCATCCTGTTTCTTTTGGTGATGTCGCGCATCGAGGCGATGAAAAGCCTGTGCTCGTCTATTTCCAGTTCGCTAACCACGACCTCCAGGCTGAGGTGTTTTCCGGCCTTGCTGCGGCCGACTACCTCTACCGGCCCCTTGCCCATAATTGCCGCTGCCCCGCCGGCCAGAAAGGTTGCAAAATGAGCGTTTTGCTTACCTGCTTTTTCCTGTATCAGCAGGGAGGAAAAATCTTTTCCAATGATTTCTTTTTCCTGATATCCGAAAATATCCTGTCCGGCCTTGTTAATGGAACGGATTTTGCCCTTTAAATCCACGCTGATTATGGCATCCCCAACCGTGTCCAGAACCGACTGAAAATGGGCCTTTTCATCTCTTAGTTCATTTTCGGCCTTTTGGCTCTGGACCCTCAGTTCATGACGCTCCCTGGCGTTGATAACGATGCGCGCCAGTTGGGCCGGAGCCATGTCTTTTTTTCTGATAAAATCCTGGGCGCCGGCGCGAAGAATTTCCAAGGCCATCCTGTCATCCGTAAACCCGGTCAACATCACCACCGGGATGGTTTCCCCTTGGGAGGTTTTGAGCAGTTCTTTAAGAAATTGCAGCCCGTCCATGTCGGGCAAGCAATAATCCAAAAGGATGCAGTCAAATTCGCCTGTCAGGGCAAGCTCAAGGCCTTCCCTGGCACTTGCGGCCTCAACCAGTTCGGCCTCTAGTTTTGTTTTCCGTAAAGCCCTCTTGAGCGACTGGCGGTCCGCCTCGTTGTCTTCTATCAGCAGCAATTTGATCATCTAATTCTCATTTTCGAACAAAAACCCGCTAAGGTTTGTGTTGAATTCCTGACACTGGCGACCTTTTCAAAAGTCCTCATCTCCAACCCCGGCTGACCCCAAAGCCAAAACCAGACTGAACCCACCTGGCCACAGGCAAGTCACTGACTGGCCCAAGGAATTACTTTTAAATGTAAACTGTAAAAATACCTTTACCAATGCAAAATCCGGCCTTGCCTAGTGTTTAAGGATTGCACCAATATCGTGCAAACAATAAAAAAATTAAAGAAGATTATTTTCTTTTTTATAAAGAAGTTAGATTGTTATTCTAAAATATCAACTTACAAAGGATTCTTATTATTTTATAGCAGTCTTATTTCTTTCAATTAAGCAAACTGAAAATAAAGAACCACATGGTTTTTTTGCCTCCAGTAATATTTTTAATAAAAAAAGCAACGTCCCGCCGCGAGGTGGGGCCAATTCAAAACCTTGAGAGGCTTGCAATCGCTAATCCTTGCGGCCTGCTAACCCATCGAGTGGGTTAGTCTCAAAAGCCCGATGCAAAAGCAGAGCGGGAACGCTTGTGCCAGTTGAAATTTACTAAACCACCCCGGTGGCCACCATTAGCCGTCAGGCCTTTCAAAAAACGCCGGATCAATTTCAGGGTTTTGGACAATTTCCTCAATCTGGGTGGTCTGGACCAGCTCATCGGTGTCTAAATCCCGCTTCTCGTCATGAAAGGAATAGACCACCCCGCCGACAGTCCTGAAATCACTGTAAACAGTCATAAACCGCTGAACCGTATCATCAAGGTCCGGGTGCAGGGCTACTTCGTCGTACTGGCGAACAATCAGGCCGGTTTCACTATCAAGGTCATAGTGTAAAACAAAGCCATCATCAAAAATCAGGTCAAATTTTTCATAATCCCGCCCGTCGGTCATCTCACGACCAATATATTCGAGGGCCTGATTAATCCCGGCCATTTCGTTCAACCCATAGAGGTTTGTGATGATGCCATGGCGCACGGCCGCTTCCCCGGCCTCGCTCATGTCAACAACCGTGCCGTCCCCAAACATCTGCCAGCCACTTTCGCCATTAAAGGCCTCGGTAAAAACCCGCTGACCATCAGCAAAAATATCGACCCGCATCTTGCCCTCCCGGGTGGCGGCATACTGCCCCATAACCTGGAACGATGGTTCGGTAATTTGAATCCTGACCTGGATTGCCTGGACCGAGGCAATAGCCTCAGCGCCGCCCCGGGCCTCGGTATTTTTTTCAATAATCCCGGTCAGCGGGTCCGGTGCTTCACAGGCGGCCAGGCCAAAAGATAAAAGGAACACACAACCCCACCGGGCCAGAGTGATTTGGGTCATAACATTGGCTTTCTTTTTTATTAGTTATCAGCCCCTAAACCACCCCGTAGGCAAGCATGGCGTCGGCAACCTTCTTGAAACCGCCGATGTTGGCGCCCTTGAGGTAGTTGACGTAATTGTTGCTTTCTACCCCGTATTCCATGCATTTGCCGTGAATGTTGCTCATTATGGTGCGCAAATTTTTCTGCAGAACCTCTTCCTGCCAGGTCAGGCGGGCGGCGTTCTGGCTCATCTCCAGCCCGGAAACCGCGACCCCGCCGGCGTTGGCCGCCTTGGAGGGCGCGAACATGATCCTGGCGTCCTGGAAGACCCGCACCCCTTTCAGGGTGGCCGGCATATTGGCCCCTTCCGAAACCCCGATGCAGCCGTATTTAACCAGCATTTCGGCATCCTTTTTCGAGATTTCGTTTTGGGTCGCGCACGGGAACGCCAAATCACACGGGATCCCCCAGGGTTTTTTGTCCCTGTGGAATTCGTAGCCGAACTCCTTGGCAAATTCGGCAATGCGCCCGCGCCGGATGTTTTTCAACTCCTTGATATAGGCCAGCTCATCCCTGGTAATGCCGTTTGGGATATGAACAAAACCAGCGGAATCAGACGTGGTCACCACCTTGGCGCCCAGCTGCAGGGCTTTTTCACAGGCGTATTGCGACACGTTGCCGGAACCGGAAATCACACAGGTTTTGCCTTCCAGGCCGTATTTTTTCTCTTTCAGCATGTCTTCCATGAAATAGACCGTGCCATAGCCAGTCGCCTCGACCCGGATGTGGCTGCCCCCGTACTGCAGCGCCTTGCCGGTCAGCGCGCCGGTAAATTCGCGCTTCAGGCGTTTGTACTGGCCGAACAGGTAGCCGATCTCGCGCGGGCCGACGCCGATGTCACCGGCCGGGATATCCAAATGGGGGCCGATGTAGTTGAACAGCTCGCTCATGAAAGCCTGGCAAAAGCTCAGCACTTCCCGGTCCGACTTGCCCTTCGGGTTAAAATCCGATCCGCCCTTGGCGCCGCCCATCGGCAGGCCGGTGAGCGAATTCTTGAAGGTCTGCTCAAAGGCCAGGAATTTCAGGATCGACAGGTTAACGCTGGGGTGAAAGCGCATGCCCCCCTTGTAGGGGCCGATCGCGTTGCTGTTCTGAACCCGGTAGCCGCGGTTGACCCGGATATTGCCCTGGTCGTCCTCCCAGCACACCCGGAATATGAACACCCGGTCGGGTTCCGCCAGGCGCTCCATGATGCGCATCTCATGGTAAATCGGTTTGTCTTCGATATAGGGGAAAATTTGCTCGGCCACTTCCTGGACGGCGTTGTGAAATTCAGTCTGCCCAAGGCTGTTCCTTTTGATTTTTTTCATGAAAACTTCAAGCTTGCCAGCGACCGAACTGTCCATAAAAATTCCTCCGGGCCAGGTTTTCCAAAAAGCCAAGGCAACCCAAACAGGATTTTTAACAAAGGTCAATTATTTCTTTGGGCTGGAGGGAAATTGCACTATCCCCCAGTACCCTGAGGGACAGTGTTCTGGGAGGGTTGAACTTTTCCTTAAGCCTTGGCTATTTGTGCTCCCCGGGTGTGCATAATGGTTGCCACCAGCAAAAGCCCCAGGCCAAGGATCAAAAGCCCGCCTCCGTACTTGGCGTTCGAGAGAAAAAAGAATCCGAGCTCTCGATGTTCGGTGATCAGGAAATTCCCGGCGATGAAAAAGCCCGCGTGGCCCCAGGACCCGGCAATAAACAGCCAGCTGATTACTTCCCTAAAGCGCACCGCAATGGCCAGTTGCGCCAGGACCAGGCCAACCAGAATATTCAACATCCCCTGAAGGTTGCCGTGGGCATGGGAAAATACAAAATGACCCCAGCGGTCATTTACCCGAGAAGCTTTAAAATCCTCTATCACGGTCTTACCTGCTGCAACCGCTATCGCCTCGGTGGAAACCGCCAGAGCCTCTGGGTCTGTAAGTTCTTTATGAGCCTCCAATGCGTTATCTAGCTCACTGGCTTCGGTAAATACTTTCATCCTGGCCGGGCCTAAAGTTTCCTTGGCAAAGGGTCCCATCAGGTAAGGCCCGATTAAAATCGATATGGAAAATAACAGCAGTCCTGAAATGACGTTTTTGTTGATCATTTGTCGTACTCCAGCTCGTTATTTAATTATGATAGGGGCAGCCAAGCGCCCACTGGCCAAAGGCTAGGTTTTGGAGCATGAAAAAAACAAATGATTTTTTTATGAATTCAGGGGCGAGGTATCAGGGAAGTTCATGGATGACAGAAGTTTTTGAAAGTCCTCCTCACCGTGGAGCGGGGCCAGATCGGGAATAACCCGGATGTAGGGCAGGAAATAATTGCGGGTTTCATAAGCCTTGTTAAGCGTTTCTATCGCCCCGGCTTTATCTCCCAACCGTGTCTGTGCGATCGCTTTGAACAAAAAAGTGGAATCGGCCCGGTTGTTCCCGGGCACTTTTGCGCCCGCTTCGAACATGGTGAAATAATCCAGCACGGCATGATCACCGGCGCTCTCCAATTGGGTAATCTCTTCCGGCGTTATGCCCTTGGTCTTCATGTACGCCAGGGCATAACCGGCAGCCGGTTCGGTTTCACCCAAAACCATCAGATTGTTCAAATAACAGCGGCGCGTCCCCTGGCCTTCGGGATTAATGGCCCGGGTTTCATCGCAGAACCGGAGGGCTTCATCGTGCCTTCCCGCCAGATAGTAAAACCAGCCGACATTGCCGTTCCCGGAAAGCCTGACGGTGTCCCGGCTGAGGGCCAGGTCAATATGGCCGAGGGATTGGTTGAAATCCCCCATAACCGAATAATAACCGGCCAGGAAAACGTAGGCCCGGTTGTAGTTGGGGTCGATGGCGATGGTTTTTTCGAAATCTTCTCTTGCCCCGTCCCAATTATAATCAACCGCCCATTTGATCGAGCCCAGCAATGCCAGAGCTTCGAGGTTACCCGGGGTCAGTTCCAGTATTTTCTCCAACGAGGCTTCGGCCAATGGCATCTGGTCAACCCGCCCTCGTGAGAAAACTGTCCGGGCCAGCATCAGGTGCGCTTCGATGTAATAAGGGTCGATGTCCAAAGCTTCCTGAAAATAGGAAATGGCTTCCTGGGGTTTCGGGACCTCGCCGTCATAGATGGCTGATACGCCCTGCAAAACGAGGGTTCTGGAAGCTTCCGTCTGCTCAGGTGTGGCCGGGTTCTGGAAAGCGGTTCTGGCCGGCTCATTCTGAATGCCCAGATAGCCCGCTGCCGCCAAACCCGCCATCACGACAAGGACCAGGGCTACATATTTAAGGGCTGAATGTTTCGCCCGCACTCCGTTGTGCTTTTCAGCAATATTTACCTTGGGGCTAAACCGGTAGCCGCGTTTGGCCAGGGTCTCGATAAAGTGCTGGTTGTGAGCATCATCTTCAAGCGCGGTCCGGATATCGCGGATACAGGCATTGAGGCTGAGATCAAACTCGACCACCCGGTCGGACCAGATCTCCCGGATAATCTCATCCCGGCTGACCAGTTCCCCCTTTTGTTTTAGGAGTATATTCAGGACTTTCGCCGACTGGACTTTCAGGGAGACTTTTTTGTTACCCTTAAGCAACTCGAGGGTGCCGGGGTAAAATTTAAATGCGCCAAAACTATACCAATCGGGGACAACCCTATCGAAGGGGTTCGCTGTCTCCTGCTTCTGGTCAATATTGTGCGCCAGTTCCATCAGGGGAAGAATAAAACCTTCCCGCCTGAAAGGCAAAACACATTATTGTTGGTTTTTAAACTCAGCAAACGTGATGAAATGCCCGCCGGGCTCCTTGTAGCCGATCTCATCGGCGCCGTAGAAGGTTTGGCGGCGTTTCACGGCAACCTCGAAGCCTTTCAGCTTGTTGATCACCTCATCCAGATCGTCGACCTTGATATAGAGGAAGTTGGGGCTGCCCTTGGCCTCCTTGGCAATTTTGGGCAGGTCTTCCTCCAGGCTGGGATAGGTCTGGTACATCACTTCAATGTCACCCAGCTTCAGCATGACAAAAGCGAGGCCGCCCTCGCCCGGGACTTCCATGGGACGTTTAAACCCCAAACCCTTTTCCCAAAAATCCAGCGAGGGTTCAATTTTTTCAACGAATAATACCGGTGTCAGTGAAATCATGTTGACCTCCTTTTATCCACGATGGCCTTTATTTTCCATCCAACCTCAATGCCGGAGCCGATGAAATAACCTCCCGCCCCGGCGAACGCAACATAAGCGCCGATATAAATTTCATCAAACATGATCATGAGTATAATCATATAGCCCGTGCCCGCCGCCAGCAGCGGCTCCAGAAAGTTGAGGACGGTTTTGACCCTGGCCCTTCTGCCCCTCCTGGCATAGGCCAGAAAAGCCAGCGGCCAGAAAAAGATGACCGGGATCAACAGTGAACCCGGGTCTTCAAAGCCGATATTTTCATAGGCGTAGTAATAATCGTAAACTTTTTCAGCCCTAGGGGTTTCCTGAACCGCTTCCCGGTCCGCCGCCGGAGTGGTGCTGGTAATCTCGCACCGGGAAAGCGGCAGGAAAAAGGCTAACGCTAACAGGGCCGCGCCGAGCGTTTTCAAGCGCCTGGTAAGGGACCAAGATCCGGGTTTATCCGGCTGGAACGTTATAGACTCCCGCCCCGGTCATTTTTTTTCCGGGAATCGTCATCATCGCCGTCATCCGGCGCCGATACTCCTTTTTTCTTTTCCCGCGCGACGTTCAACCCCTTCAAGGGATCGCCGGAGCCCTGGACATCGTCACCCTCATCGCCGTCCGTAGAAATTCCTTTTTTATTGTAGTCATCCTCGGCATCCTTAAATGGAACTTTAACCGTGATACCCTGGTCATCGCCGCCCTCACCGTCATCGGGCTTATTAACTGTAGGACACTTGCCCTTAGGATAGTTTTTACAAGATGTGACGTTCAACCCCTTCAAGGGATCGCCAGAGCCCTGAACATCGTCACCCCCTTCATCACCGCCGGTTTTGACGGCCGTGGAAGTATTGCTGCGGCTGCTGTTATAGTCTACAGCCTGGGCTTCATCGTCATTTTTTGAATCGTCTTTTTCACCGCCGAGGACAACCCCCGAAAGGCCGATGAGAGAGGCGAGGGATGCCCCCGCGACAATATAAAGTAGTTTTTTCATTTTGTTCCTCCTGTAAATGAAAACCAGAAAATTATCTCCGAACGGTAATTATACTCCCAAACTTCCTGCTTCGCAAATAGGGTCTTTTTAAACCCTCCATGAAGCCCTATCCTTAAGGGCATGGGAGGATTTACAAAAGAACGCGGGCGCATGGTGGAGCGCCATCTGAAGGCCCGTGATATTTCCGACCCAAAAGTCCTGGCTGCCATGGGCAAGGTCAGGCGTGAGGCCTTTATCCCGGAACAATTCCAGATCAATGCTTATGCCGACCGGCCGCTGCCAATCGGCGAGGGCCAGACCATTTCCCAGCCCTATATTGTCGCCCTGATGACCCAGGCGCTGGAGCTGAAGGGGGGCGAGACGGTGCTCGAGATCGGCGCCGGCTCCGGGTACGCGGCGGCTGTCTTAAGCGAGATCGCAGATCAGGTGTTCACCATCGAGCGTCACCAGCCGCTGGCGGATGCGGCAAGAAAGGCCCTGAAGGCCGAGGGGTACGCAAACGTCACTGTCATCCATGGCGACGGCACCAGGGGCCTTGAAGCCGAAGCTCCGTTTGATGCCATTGTCGCCACCGCCGCCGGGCCGAAGGTGCCAGAAACCCTCAAAAAACAGCTTAAAATCAGCGGGCGGCTGGTGGTGCCGGTGGGCGGCGCCGGGTACTTCCAAAGGCTGATGAAAATTACCCGGACGGCTGAGGATAAATTCGAACAAGCTGACCTTGGCGGGGTCTCGTTCGTGCCGCTGATCGGCGAGGAGGGGTATTAGGCCCTACTCCACGTATTCCGCGCCTGCCAATTCCGGAAGCGCCCGGATTTGCTCCTCGACCAGCGCCATATCGCCGACCACCACCAGGGTCATTTGATCCAGCGGCAGCTGGGAATTGGCCAGCGCCGTGACTTCCCCGTCCTCAACCTCAAGCACCCGTTCGACAAAGGTATTGAGGTAAGAGGCATCCAGCCCCTGCAAATCGAGCGCCGCCAGCTGGCCGATAATGCCTCCTCTGGAGCCGTTCTGCAGGACAAAAATCCCGGCCATATAATTCTGCACCTTGTCAACCTCCTCAGCTGGCGGCACGCTGGCCTGCAGGTTCCTGATTTCATAGAATATTTCAGTCAGCGCCGCACCCGTAACACCGGTGGTAATATCCGCCACCTGAACCCAGTATGCGGTGCCCTGGCGGTGGGCGATCGAGGCCCGCGGAGAGTAGGTATAGCCCTTATCCTCGCGGATATTCTGGGTAATGCGCGAAGAGAATGAGCCGGAAAGCAGCGTGTGCATGACCCGGAATTTCACGTAATCCGGATCGCGCATGTCCTTGACCGGCAGACCCAGATAAATGGTCGATTGTTCCGATCCCGGCCGGTCGATCAGCTTGACCCGGAGTGAGCTGTGAGGGTCGGGCGGGAGGTCAAGCGGCGCCGGGCCCGCCTGCCAATCGCCAAAGGCGCCGCGGATGGCCGCTTCCATCTCCCTTTGATCGAACTGGCCGACCACGTAAATCCGGGTCCGGGCCGCTCCGAAATTCTCACTGTAATAACCCTTGATGTCCTCAATCGTATAAGCCTCAAGCTGCTCTTCGCCCGCGAACAGGACGCCGTACGGGTGATCGCCGTAAAGCAACCTGGCGAACGCTTCCGAGGCGAGGCTTCTCGGGGTGGTTTTGGCGATGCTTAAATTGCGCAGGAAATTCTGCTTGATGCGCGGAATTTCGCTCGAAGGAAAGGCCGGGTTTTGCAGGATATCGGCCATCAGCCGGATGGCGTCACCGCCAAACTCACTCAGCACATCCATCGAGACGCTGGTCTGGTCCAGGCCGACGCCGATATTAACCCCGCCCCCCATGTCGGCCGCCGCGTTGACGATATCGAGGGCCGAGCGCGAAGCGGTGCCTTCCTTCATCAGTTCACCGGTCAGGTCGGAAAGCCAGGTATCGGCGCCTTCGTTCTTGTTGCCGGTCTCGACCACCACGCTGATCGTGACCTTGGGCACAATGCCGAAATAAACCAAGGTGACGCGAAGGCCGTTGTCCAGCTGAAATGTGACCGGCTCGGCCAGCTCGAAGGGCTTGGGCTGGCCGGGCGGCGGCGGCAGCTCACGGGCCAGCGCCGGTGCGGCGAAGATACCGATCAGGATCAGGACAAGGGTTTTGCCTAAGTGTCTCATGATGCGTCTCCTTCCTCAGGTTGGGCCGGAAGCCGGCGGATCACCGTCCGGTTGGTGGAGCGCAGGTATTCGACCGCGGTTGCTTTGATCAGCTCCGGCGTCACCTGGTCGAAATCACCCTCAAGCGCATTGATGCGCGCGGGGTCGTCATCGAACAGCGCGAACGAGGCCAGCAGGTCGACCAGTCCGAAACGGGTGGTCGAGCCGACCGTGTCATAAAGGGATGAGCGGACTTTTCTCAAGGCCCTGTCCACCTCTTCCTGGCTAACGCCATCGCTTTTGATCTCTTCAATCACTTCGTCGACCGCGGCCATGATCGCTTCGGGTGAATTTTCAGAGCTGTGGATCAAGCCCGCCGCCCACAGCATCGGGCCGGAATAGTTGTACATATTGCCGATCATGTTGATGCCGCCGAAAACGCTGTCGGTGACCCCCATCTCCTTGACCAGTTTCTGGTACAGGCGGCTGTCTTCGCCCTGCAGCAAAATCAGGTCGATCAGCGCCATGGCGTAGTATTCAGGGGTGCCCCGCCCGGGCATGTGATAGCCGAAAGCGAGCGCCGGCTGGGGCGCGAATGGATCCACTTTTTCAGCGAATTTCTCAACCTCCTGGCGGGGCTCGGAAATATCCACCTCAGGGATCGGATCGCCGGCCGGGATGACGGCGAAGTATTTCTCGATCCAGCGTTTGGCGTCCCCAACCTCGAAATCACCGGCCACCACCAGCACCGCGTTGTTGGGCCGGTAATAGGTATAGAAAAAGCTCCTGACATCCTCCAGCGTGGCCGCTTCCAGGTCCTCGAGATCACCATAGAAATTGTGGGCGTTGTACCAGTTCTCATTGGCCGCTTGCGGCAGATCCAGCCACGGGAAGCCGCCGTAGGGCCGGTTCAGGACATTGACCTTGACCTCGTTCGAGACCACGCCCTTCTGGTTTTCCAGCGTTTCCTCGAGGAAATTGATCTCGGTCATGCGGTCGGCCTCGACCCACAGGATCGGCTCCAGCTGGTGGGAAGGCATAATCTCGAAATAATTGGTGTAATCGAAGCGGGTTGAGCCGTTGTTGACGCCGCCCCCGCCCTCGATCATTTTATCGAACTCGCCTTCCGGCATGTTGGGGGTGCCCTCGAACATCAGGTGCTCGAAAAGATGGGCGAAACCGGTGCGCCCCTCGGGTTCGATGCGAAAACCGATGTTGTAATAAACCGCCACTGTGACGGTCGGCACCGACCTCTCGGGCGCCAACACCACCCTGAGACCGTTATCCAGCCGGTAATAATCGACCTCGACGTGAAGGCCGGGCGTTCTCGCCTCTTCCGGCTGGCCGCAGCCGGCCAGGGCCAAAATAAATATGATGCTGAAAATTTTCACAAAGGTGCGTTTCATGATCTATCCCCGCTGTTAGCTCTTGAAATATGTGTAACGGGGGATTGGCGGCGCCGCAAGGGCGGTCAGGCTTTTTCACCCTTTTTTGATGGCTTGGTAACGGTATGGATGGCGGGCTTGGGCGTCTCATCGACGGTCAGTTTGAATATATCGGGGCGTGAGTAATGGCCGACCGGGTCGAAATCAAAGCGCGCCCGGGGCAACTCTCCAAGGTCGATCTCGGCGGTCACCACCACTTCATCGCCGAACACCGGCCCGGCCAGGTATTCGCCGAACGGATCGACGATGCAGCTGCCGCCGTTGATCAGCACGGTTCCGGGGCCGGCCGGGACATCGCCGGGGTAATCGCCGGGCCAGTCGGAACGAAGCGAATACTGCACCGGTGAGAGCACAAAACAGCGCCCCTCGAAGGCGATGTGGCGCATCGACGGGCCCCACACCTCGCGGTCGTCAACGGTCGGCGCCAGGTACAGCTCGATCCCCTTGGCGTACATCGCGGTGCGCAGCAGCGGCATGTGGTTTTCCCAGCAGATCACCGCCCCCATTTTGCCCAATGGGGTCTCCAGCACCGGCATGGTCGAGCCATCGCCCTGGCCCCACAGGCAGCGCTCGAGGACGGTTGGCATTAATTTCCGGTGCTTGCCGAGGTATTTTCCCTGGTCATCGAAAAAGAGAACCGTGCAATAGAGCGTACTGCCGCCGCGCTCGATCACCCCGGCCGCCAGATAAATCTTGTTGGCCCTGGCGATCCTGGCAATCGCTTGCGTCTCCGGCCCCGGCACTTCAATTGCGCTCTCGAAGTATTTCCGGAACCAGTCGCGCCCTTCTTCGGTGCGCGAGCCGAGCCGGATGCCGAAATCCATGCCCTTGGGATAGCCGCCGACAAAGGCCTCGGGGAAGACCGCCAGTTTGGCCTTCTCAGACGCCGCCCGGGCGGCCAGGTCGGCCATTTTCTCGAGCGTTTTCGGGGTGTCAAAGCCAACCGTGCCGGCCTGGACCAGCGCGGCGGTGAAGGGTTTGGGGGTTTTTGACTTGTTAATCACTCCAACTAGATAGCCCGTTCCTCCATCAATGCCAAGGTGTGGCCGTCGGGGTCCTTGAAAAAGGCCAGCCACAGCTCTGTATCGTCGGTCTTGTGGGTCATCTGGGGTTCGCGGATCATCTCGGCCCCGGCGGCGGTCAGGTCTTTCCAGGCGGCCGCAATATCCGCGGTCGAAAAATACAGGATCGGGCCACTTGGACCAATGGGGGAGACCTCCTCAGCCTCGCTCAGCATTAGGCGGAGGCCTTCGATATCAAAAAAGGCCATTCCCGGATCGGCCCTGAACAACAGCGGCAGCCCCAGCGCCTCCCCGTAAAAGGCCATCGACGGCTCGAGGGCGCTGACCGAAATGGCGATTTGACTGATTTTTCCAATTTTCATCATTTCCTCCCGTTATTTCTCATTTTCTCTTCCAATTTCCCTGATGAAATGATATATACTTTTGTTAGCTAACCTAATTTATATATGATTTCATTAGCTAAGCTAATTATATAGATGAAAATACTATTTAGAGGGACCAGAGTCAAGTGACAACGCAACCCATGAAGTCCAAACCCGACCCCCAGGCGGTCGCCGACCACATCCATTCGGCCGCGATCCACCTGCTGCGGTCCCTAAAAGGCAAGGACAAGATGCTCGGCATCAACCCGGCACAGCTTTCGGCTCTCTCGGTACTCTATTTCCTCGGGCCGCTGACCATCAGCCGCCTGGCCGCCGCGGAAGGGGTCAAGCTGCCGACCATCTCGCGGCTGGTCAAAGATATGGCGCGAGGCCAGCTGGTGATGCGCGAGAAAGCCGAGAACGACGCCCGCTCGACCTATATCTCGATCACCCCGAAGGGCAAGGCGCTGTTCGAGCGGGGACGCATCAACCGCCTGATGGCGATCACCACCGCGCTGGAGAATTTAACCGATGAGAACCTGGAAACCCTGGCAAAAGCCGCAACATTAATGGAAAACGCCGCCAAGGCGGTGTGCGAAGCCTGATTACCTCCCCTGTTTCAAAGCGAATTCTGTAAAAGAGGTTTCAAGGATGTCATACCCGCTTTATGCGGGTATCCGGATGCCCGCACGTGGGGGGCATGACAAAATATAAGGCCCCCTCACCCCAACCCTCTCCCCTCAAGGGAGAGGGAGTTAATGGCAACGCTCTGCTTAAAAGTCCTCTCCCCTCTGAGGGAGAGGATTTAGGTGAGGGGGTGATTTAAGAATTGCACCTAATAGCCGATCGCGGCGCCGTCCTTGCGCATCTCAGAGGCGCCATAGTAAACCCCTGTCTCAGGATCACGCCAGATCGCCTGGTAGCCGCCGAACGGCCCGGAGGTGACCTCGACCACATGGCCTCTCGCCTCCAGTTCGGCAATCACTTCCGGCGCAATCCCCGATTCCAGCTGCAGGATACCGCCATCGGTCATTTTGCCGCCGACGACAAACGGCTCAGTCGAGCCGGAATGGTGATAGCGCGCGGCATCGCCGGCCTCTTGCAGGTTCAAGCCGAAATCAAGGATATTGATGACGATCTGGGCGTGGCCCTGGGGCTGCATGCCACCTCCCATCAGGCCGAAGCTCATAACCGGCGCCCCGTCCTTCATCATAAAAGCCGGGATGATGGTGTGGAACGGCCGCTTGCCCGGCGCGTAGGCGTTGGGATGCGCGGGATCGAGGCTGAACAGCGCGCCGCGGTCCTGCAGGATAAAGCCGAGGCCATCGGGAACCAGCCCGGAGCCCATGCCGCGGTAGTTCGACTGGATTAATGACACCATCATGCCGTCCGCATCGGCCACCGTCATGTAGATAGTATCGCCCTCGATCAGTTTCGGATCGCCGTGGCCGACCTCGCTGGCGGCCGCCTCCATATCGATCAGGGCGCGGCGCTCGGCGGCGTAATCCTTGGACAGCAGATAGTCGATATTGATGTCATAATAGGCGGGATCGGCATAAAACCGGGCCCGGTCCTCGAACGCCAGCTTTTTGGCCTCGACCTGGACATGCAGGTAATCGGCCGAGTTCAGCCCCATCGCGGCCAGATCATAGCCTTCCAGGATGTTGAGCATCTGGAGCGCCGCGATCCCCTGCCCGTTGGGCGGCAGCTCGAAGATATCATAGCCGCGGTAGTTGACCGAGACCGGTTCGACCCAGGTGGAGGTGTGGGCTGCGAAATCCTCTTTTCTCAAGGGCCCGCCGATGCGTTTCATATAGGCGTCAATCACGTCGGCGATTTCCCCCTTATAAAAAGCATCGCGGCCGTCACGGCCGATCATCTCAAGGGTATTGGCCAGATCCGGGTTGGTGAACACCTGGCCTTCTTCCGGGGTCCAGCCGTCGATCAGGTAAGTGGCGCGGAAATTGTCAATCTCCTCGATCTCGCCGGTGGCGGCAAGTTCTTGATAGCGTTCCTGGTAGATGCGCATGTAATGGGCGATCACTTGCGTCACGGGAAAGCCTTCGCGGGCGTATGAAATCGCCGGCGCCAGGATCTCCGCCATCGCCATGGTGCCGAATTTCTGATGCAGCTCGAACCAGCCATCAACGGTTCCCGGGACCGAGACGCTGAGCGAGCCGTAGTTGGGGATTTCGGTGGCGTCGTCACCGATCCGGGCCTTTAATTCCGCCAATGTCTGACCCTTGGGGGAGCGCCCGGAGGCGTTCAGCCCATAAAGCTTGCCGGAATAGGGATCCCAGACAATCACGAACAGATCGCCGCCGATCCCGTTGGCGGTCGGCTCCATCAGGCCCAGCGCGGCGTTGGCGGCGATCGCCGCATCGACCGCGTTGCCGCCGCCTTTAAGGATATCGATGGCGATCTGGGTCGCCAGCGGCTGGCTGGTGGCGGCCATGCCGTTCCTGCCTAAAACCACGCTGCGGCTGGCATAGGGCTCGCCGATAATCCTGTCTCCCCCGCCCTCTCCGGCCTTAACGCCGCCCATAACAATGACCCCCGCCAAAACCAGCAAAAAAGATAGGATTTTCATGATAACTCATCTCCCGAATAACTCCCCTGCCCTAATACTGTGCCACCCTTTAAGGTTTTACTTCAAGGCAAAAGACGCATTTGGAATGGGGCTTGTGTTTGGCGTGGCGGACCGTGGTGCGCTTCAGGGTCACCGGATAACTCCGGAACAGGGCTTGCCAGCCCTTGACGCTTCTGAAGGTGAGCGGCATCGGGATCGACAACAGCCCCTTGCCGGCCTCCCCTTTCATAACCCTGACGGCGCCGAACAGGATATTGGTATAAAAATCGTTCCACACCACAAATGCCCACTGCCAGGGCGAAAAATAGACATCCTCGAAGATAATCACCTTATCCCTGGAGCAGCGGATCGCTTCGGTCAGCAACTCTTCCTGGTGTTTAACGTGATGCAGCATGAAGGCCAGGATAATGACGTCAAAAGCGCCGTCCCGGTGGGGGATTTTATGGCCGTCATAGAACTTCACCGGGATCTCGGCATGCTGGTAATCGACCACATCGACGCCCGAGACTTTGGCTTTGAGGCGATCAGCCACCGCCTTGCCGAAATAGCCGTTGCCGCAGCCGACATCCAGCACTTTATCGCCCGATTTGATCAGGCCTTCTATCGATTTCAGGCGCTCGCTAATCTCATTTTGCTGGGCCCGGCGCTGGATTTCGATGAATTTCTTTCCGGGGATAAAAAGGTTCACCACCAGCGCAATGAGCGAGATGAAGAAAAAAATGATTGCGAACGGTAAATTCAGTATGTTTCTTATGATACTCATGTTAGGCCGGGTTTTTAGCACAAGGGACAGAGAGAGGCACGTCCTTTTTCGCCCCAAATGCTTGAGGGAACTTTTGAGTGAAAACACCCCTGATTGATCACAAATTCAAGGACCTCACCGACGTCCTGAGAGGGGCCGCGGCGTCGCTCGCCGGTTTTGCCGGGCGGACCGCCGCCAGGGTCCTGTTCCTGTTTTTCGCTGGCAATTTTTACGGCGCGGTCAGGCTTGGCGAGCTGGCCTCGGTGATCGCCGTGATCGAGATTCTGGTGATGCTGGGCATTTTCGGGTTCCGCCGCTCACTGCTGGAGTTCCTGGAGGGGGCCAAGGGCAAGCCGGAACGGCAATATACCCTGGTGCTGACCGCCATGACGATCGTGTTTGCAATCGGCGCCACGCTGGCTGGAACCCTGGCGCTGCTGTGGGATTACATCGGCCTGAATATGAAAACCCCGCTTTACCCGCTGTTCGCCTTCTTGATCCCGTTTGTCGCTGTCATGGATGTGATCCTGACCACCACCCGGTTCAAGCGGATTGTCCGCCACGAAGTGTTCGCCCGGTCGCTGGTGGAACCGTGGACCCTGGCCCTGGCGGCGGTGGCGTTTTATTTCTCAGGGGTCAGGGAATCCGGATTGCTGTTGGCCTACAGCGCCTCGCTGATCGCCGCTTTTATATATGCGCTCTATGCCTTCGGGCGGGTGTATGAATGGAAAAAGCTGCTGAAATCCCGCGTCGACTTCAGCCTGGTCAAGAAAATGGCCTCGTTCAGCGGGCCGACCGCCCTGGTGGACGCCATCGGCGTGGCTTTCCGGCGCGCCGATATCATAGCCCTCAGCTTCTTTACCCCGGACTTGATCGTCGGCATTTACTACGGGGTCCAGAACCTGGCGACCGTGATCCAGAAGACCCGCCATGTGTTCGACCCGATCCTCTCACCGGTGCTCAACCAGACCTTGAGCCAGCGCGGCGTCAGGGACGCCGGCCAGCAGCTGAGCCAGGTATGCCGCTGGATCTTGACCCTGCTGGCCCTGCAGCTGGCGATCATGGCTTTTTACGCGGCCCCCTTGCTGGGCCTGATCGGCGCCGGCTTTGCGGTTGGCGCCATGGCGCTGATCATCGTTCTCGCGGCGGAGGCGCTGGAAGGCACCCTGGCCAGCGCCGAGCTGCCGTTCGTGTTCAAGAAACCGCTATTGAACCTCAGCCTGACCGCCACCGCTTTTGGCATTCATTTAGCGGGGCTGACCCTCCTGACCCCGCGCTTCGGGATGGTTGGCACCGCCTCGTCATTCCTGCTGGCGCTGTTCTGTCTCAATGGCCTGAGGCTGATTTTTATCAAGAAAAAATTCGATATTTCGCTGCTGGCGTGGCGCTACCTGAAACCGATCGCCGCCGGAACGCTGGCTTATCTGGCGCTTTATCAGGCGGGCAAGGTAATCGACCTGACCGCTGTTTATTTCGTTCCGGCCGGGATTGCCCTGGGGGTCGGGGTGTACGTGGCGGCCTTCTGGCTGATGGGAGCCAGCCAGGAAGACAAGGATTTTGTTGCTTATCTGAAAAGCCGTAAAAAACCGAAAATGGCGGTCGACAAGGATTTCGACCAGGTTTAGATAATCTTTCCGGCCAGGTATTTTTCCGCCAGATGGTACATCTCGGGGCTGTCGACATCGATCCAGACATGGCCGCCAATGGTATGGGTGAGCGCCCTGCCCGCTGCCGCCAGCTTCATCATGCCGCCGGAAATACTGAAATCGTTCCCTTCGCGGCCGCTTTCAGCCAGGGCCTCAAACAAGGCATGTGAGGCCAGAAAGAGGCCGGTATCATAGGCGTTATAATTTTCCATTCCCTTGCCGATCGCCTTGATGCGGCCATCCTCGCTGAGTACCCGGGTGACATCTTCCAGATCAACATATGGGTTATCAAGGCGGGTATCGATGGCCAGCATAACCTGGTTATCGGCAATCTCCTGGGCGGCCATTTCCCGGACCATTTCCGGGGCCATCAGGTGATCGCACATGGACAGCAGGAAACGCTGGCCCATTTCCTGTCTGGCAGCAAAAACCGAAAGGCCGTTGGGTTTTTCGTAATCGGGATTGTAAACGGTGCGGATCGAGATACCAATCCGGGGAGCAAGGTTTTTCAGATAGGCGTCAAGGACACTCGCCTCATAGCCGGTGACCACCACAAACTCGGCCACCCCGGCTTTCGCTGCGTTTTCAATGACGTATTGGATCAGCGGTTTGCCGGCCAGCTCCACCAGCGGCTTGGAATTGCCGTGCCGGCGCAGACGCAGACCCTTGCCGGCGGCGACGATCAAACATTGCATGGTAGAAAATTCCTAAGATACTTATTCAGCTGCTTCGGCTTCCAGCGCCGCCAGCTGGCTTTCCGGGCCCTGGATAAAGGCTTCGGTCATCTGGCGGGCTTCACTATCCGTGTACTGGTAGGGCGGATGCTTGCAGAAGTACGCACTCGGCCCTTCGATAATACCGGAAAGACCGCGGTCCAGCGCCAGCTTGCAGCAGCGGATGGTGTCAATCGCCACCCCGGCCGAGTTGGGGCTGTCCTCGACGCTGAGGCGCAGTTCAATATTCATCGGCACGTCACCAAACAGGCGCCCTTCCATGCGGATAAAACAGACCTTGTTGTCGTTCTGCCAGGCGACGTAATCGGACGGGCCGACGTGAATATTTTCATCATCCAGCCGGGTTGCGGCCACGCTCTGGACCGCCTCGGTCTTGGAAATCTTCTTGGAGGCAAGGCGCTTCTGGTTGCGCATGTTAAGAAAATCGGTGTTGCCGCCGGTGTTCAGCTGGTAGGTGCGATCCAGCGGCACCCCGCGCATGTGAAACAGATCGGTCAGCACCCGGTGGACAATGGTGGCCCCCAACTGGGCCTTGATGTCATCACCGATTACCGGCAGGTTCTTGGCCTTGAAGCGGGCCGCCCATTCCGGATTGGAGGCGATAAAGACCGGGATGTTGTTGATAAAACCAAGGTTGGCTTCCAAAGCGCTTTCAGCATAAAATTCGGTCGCCTTCTGGCTGCCCACCGGCAGGTAGTTCAAAAGTATTTCGGCGCCGGAGCTTTTCAGGATCTCAACAACTTCTTCAAAAGTAGGCTGTTTGGCATCCGCCTTGATAAAGGTGCGGTGGGCGGGCTCGTCGGCCATGTGTTCGGAAAACCCGTCGAGGATTTTGCCCATGCGGACCTTAACGCCGGTCTTCGGGACGTCCGGGCAGAAAACCTCGGTGCAGTTCGGCAGCTCGAAAATAGCCTCTGAGACATCTTTGCCGACCTTGCGCTTGTCGATATCAAAAGCTGTCACCACTTCGATATCGGTTGGCAGGTAGCCGCCCAGGTCCCAGTGCATAAGACCAGCGGCATCACCGTCGCGGCTCCCCTCGTAGTAGTGAACACCCTGAAGGAGAGAGCTTACACAATTGCC